>CAYYIA010000017.1:0-12881 GCA_964471875.1 uncultured Acidimicrobiia bacterium | reverse complement strand
GCCGCTCCGGCCCGGGTGCGGTGCCACTTCCACCACACGCGCACGGCCGGATATGCCAACGGGGGGGCTGGGGTGGGCGCCGGCGCCCACGCCCTCGACGGCTCGGTGGGCGGCTTCGGCGGCAGTCCGTTCTCCCCCGGAGCCGGGGGCAATGTCGCCACCGAGGACCTCTCCGCGCTGCTCCGCGGAATGGGCATCGGCGTCTCCGTCGACCCCCGGCTTGCCGCCGAGACCGGGGTGTGGCTCGCCGGACTCCTCGGCCACGATCAGGCCCCGGCGATGCTCGGACGGGCGTTCCCCGCAAACGGGCGCAATCGCACGATCTCCGGCTAGGACTTTCGGCCCTGCCGAGTGCCGTCCACCCTTGGCACGGTGCCGTAGTCATGTGCTGCCGGACTGCTCGACTATGCGTCTCGAACTGACCGAGAAGACCGACCTGGCCAAGCGTGCCTTGACCTTCCTCGCCAGCGTCGATCCTTCGGAACCGGTGCGCGGGGGAGATCTCGCTGGGGCGATCTCGACCACGATCCCCTACCTGCCACAGGTGATGCGACCCCTGGTCACCTCGGGATGGATCGCCTCACATCCCGGGCCGCGCGGCGGCTACCAACTCACCGCGGCGGGACGACGGGTGACGATGCTCGCCCTCATCGAAGCCGTGGAGGGGCCGGTCATCGACGGACGCTGTGTCCTCCGCTCGTCGCCCTGTCCGCGCCTCGAGCCCTGCGCCCTCCACGACGCGTGGTCGCGAGCTCGGGGCGCCATGGTCGCCGAGCTCGGGCAACTGCATGTGATCGGAGACGAAGCCAACAACCAAGGAGAGAAACCATGAATGGCAAGGGAGCGCGCCGTCACTGGCGTGTGGCGGTCATCGCCTTCTCCGCCTTTGCGTTGCTCGCCGCCGCGTGCGGTGACGACGACTCGGGCGGAGGGGGCACGGACATCGCCGCGGAACGGGGATTCACCCAGGACGACATCGACGCGGCTCTGACGACGTACATGCCGTCGGGCGAGATCGATCCGTACGTGATGTTCGCCTCGGGCGGTCAGGGTGGACAGGTCGCAGTCATCGGGATTCCCTCCATGCGCCTGCTCAAGGTGATCGGGGTGTTCACCCCCGAGCCCTGGCAGGGCTGGGGCTACGGCTCCGGCAACGAAGTCCTCGAAGAAGGGTACGTCGACGGGAATCCAGTCCTCTGGGGCGATACCCATCACCCGGCGCTGTCCGAGACGGGTGGTGACTACGACGGCGAGTTCCTCTTCATCAACGACAAGGCGAACGCCCGGGTGGCGGTCATCGATCTGCGCGACTTCGAGACCAAGCAGATCATCAAGAACCCGATCGCCATCGTCGATCACGGCGGCACCAAGGTCACCCCGAACACCGACTGGGTGATCCAGGGTGGGCAGTACGCCACACCGCTCGGATGGGGATTCGAGGACATCGGCGACTACGAGCGGATCTACCGCGGCATGGTCACGTTCTGGAAGTTCGACCGCGCTTCGGGCCGCATCGATGAGGATGCGTCCTTCGCCATGGAGCTCCCGCCCTACTGGCAGGATCTCTGCGATGCCGGGAAGCTCGTGTCGGACGGATGGGTGTTCTGTGGCTCGTTCAACACCGAGCTCGCCACCGGCGGGCACGGTCATCACGACGGAGCCGTTCCGTTCGAGGCCGGTGCCTCGGCCGGTGAGACCGACTACCTGCACGTGATGAACCTGGCGAAGGCGGCGGAGATCGCCGCCGGAGGCGGAACGATCGAGGTCAACGGGTTCGACGTGATCCCGCTGGAGACGTCGATCGAAGAAGGCCTCCTCTACTTCGTCCCCGAGCCCAAGAGCCCCCACGGCGTCGACATCGCTCCGGGGGGCGACTACATCGTCGTCTCCGGCAAACTCGACCCCCACGTGACCGTCTACTCGTTCGCCAAGATCGAGGCTGCGATCGCAGCCGGCAACTGGACCACGGACGACTACGGGGTCCCCGTGCTCGACTTCGACGCCGTGATGGAGGCCCAGGTCGAGCTCGGACTCGGCCCATTGCACACCGAGTTCGACGACCAGGGATACGGCTACACCAGCCTCTTCCTGGACAGTGCCGTGGCGCGCTGGAGCCTCGGGCCGCCCTACAACGACGAGTGGAAGCTGATCGGCACCGTCCCGGTGCAGTACAACATCGGCCACCTGTCTGCTGCCGAGGGTGACACCGTGTCTCCCGATGGCAACTTCCTCGTGGCGATGAACAAGTGGTCGATCGACCGCTTCTTCCATCCCGGGCCGTTGCTCCCCCAGAACTTCCAGTTGGTGGACATCAGCGGTCCCGGAGACGACATGCGCGTGCTGTACGACATGCCGGTTGGGTTCGGTGAGCCCCACTACGGGCAGATCATCAAGGCCGACAAGCTCCATCCCTACGAGTACTACCCGGCGGTCGGGTGGGACCCGCGGACGATGGCCGTCGACCCGGACGCCCCGCAACTGGGGGGTGAACGCGTAGTCCGGACCGGTACCACCGTCGAGGTGTTCATGACAGCGATCCGCAGCCACTTCACCCCGGAGTACGTCGAGGTGAGGGAAGGCGATCACGTGATCTGGCACATCACCAATGCCGAGCAATCGCTCGACGCCACCCATGGCTTCGGGATCCCGGGATACAACATCAACTTGAGCCTCGAGGCCGGAGAGACGGCCACGTTCGAGTTCGATGCCAAGATGGACGGGGTGTTCCCGTTCTACTGCACCGAGTTCTGCTCGGCCCTCCACCTGGAGATGGCCGGCTATTTCCTGGTGCAGCCGAGCGACGGCTGACCGACGAGTGAGGACGAGGCGTTCACCGTGAACCTGACCAGGATCATCGGACCGCGGTTGCCCGCCGGGATCTCCCCGGAACAGGCAAAGGCGTTCCGACGCCCGACCGTGATGTTCACGACGGCCGCGATCCTGCTGGCAGCGTCCGTGATGCTGCCGTACTGGACCCTGCGCATGACCGCGCCCCAGTATCCCCAGGGCCTCACGGTGAACGCCTACGTCAATCGCCTCGTCGGCGACGTCGGCGAGTTGGAGGGTCTCAACCACTACATCGGGGCCGCCTCGTTCTCGGACGCCGCGACGTTCGAGCGCTCGGTCGCCGTGGTGGCGGTCCTCACCGTGGCGGGCCTGCTGGTCGCCGGGTGGTTCATCCACAGCCGGTGGGTGCTGCTCGTGGCAGCACCCACCGTGCTGTTTCCGCTCTTCTTCATCGCCGACCTCCAGTTCTGGCTCTGGCGGTTCGGCCATGACCTCGACCCACTCGCCCCGTTCTCCGCGGCCGTCGGCGAGTTCACGCCACCGATCTTCGGTCCGGCGAAGATCGCCCAGTTCGAGACGTTGGCGCTGCCGCACTTCGGACTGATCGCCGCTGCCGCGGCGGCGGTGCTGACCGCGATCGGCTTGTGGCAGCACCGCAAGGTGTTCAAGCCACTCATCGACTCCGTCGGAGCGCCCCGGTGAAGGCACGGGTCTGGCTCGGCGTCACTGCGACGCTCCTCCTCGCCGGTTCGATGTCACCGCCAGCCTCAGCCGGCGGTGACATCGAACTTCAGGGCCTCATCGACGCGGCGGCACCGGGAGCCGTCATCCGGCTCGCCGCCGGTACCTACCGCGGAGCGGTCACCATCGACCGGCCCCTGACCCTCGAGGGAGAGTCGGGCGTGATCATCGACGCCCACGGAATGGGCAGTGCCGTCGAAGTCACCGGATCGGACGTCACCCTGCGTGGTTTGACGATCCGGGGCACGGGGATCTCGCTCACCGACGAGGACGCCGCGATCTCCGCCGATGGCGCCGCCCGATTGGTCGTCGAGGACTGTGTGATCGAGGACGCTCTGTTTGGCGTGTTCTTGCGTCAGTCAGCGGATGCGGTGGTCCGCCGATCGGTGATCGGCGCCAAGGATCTCGACCCGGCGCGGCGGGGAGATGCCCTTCGGCTGTGGGAGAGCCACGGGGCGACCATCGAAGGCAATGTCGTCGCCGGTGGACGGGACAGCGTGGCGTACTTCTCCAACGGCGCCGGGGTCCGCGACAACCACTTCATCGGTGGTCGCTACGGCCTTCACTTCATGAGCTCGAGCGGGATCACGATCGAGCGCAACCTGGTCGAGGGCAACTCCGTGGGCATCTACCTGATGTATTCGAGTGACGTCGAACTACACGGCAACGTCTTGGCGGGGAACCAGGGACCCTCCGGGTACGGCCTCGGCCTCAAGGACGTCGATGGGCTCGTCGCCACCGACAACCGGTTCGTGGGCAACCGCGTGGGGATCTACTTCGACAACGCTCCGGTGTCGCCCCTCACCACGCACCGCTTCTCCGGCAACCTCTTCGCCTTCAATGACGTGGGGCTGCTCTTCAACCCCTCGGTGCACGGCAACCTCCTCACCGGCAACGCCTTCGTCGAGAACCTGACCCACGTATCCCTGAGCGGCACCGGCACCCTGCGTGACAACACGTGGTCCGATCAGGGCGTCGGCAACTACTGGGACGACTTCCGCGGCTACGACGCAGACCGCGACGGGGTTGGAGACGTGGCCTATCGATCGGACGACCTCTACTCGGTGCTTGCCGACCGCCATCCCCAGATCCTCCTCTTCGCAGGCACGCCGGCGGCCCGCGCGATCGACTTCGCCGCCCGCCTGTTCCCCACCATTCGACCCGAACCGCAGGTCATCGACGAGGCGCCACTGGTCTCGATGCCCACCTTCGAGGATCCATTCCCTGGGGCGTTCGCGCCCGAATCGCCTCGACTCCTGATGGTCTCGGTGGTCATGCTTGCCCTGTCGGTGCTGGCCGTGGGCACCGCGATCAGACGGCGGAGGGCGTCGTGATTCGCATCGCCGGACTGACCAAACGGTACGGAAGGCGCACCGTCCTTCGCGATGTCGACCTCGACGTCGCGCCCGGCGCGGCAGTGGCGCTGTGGGGCCCGAACGGAGCCGGCAAGACGACGGTCGTGCTCTCGGTGCTGGGATTCGTGGCCTACCGCGGGTCGATCACCGTCGATGGACACGATGCGCGGCGCGATGGCAAGGCTGTGCGCTCGTTGATCGGCTACGTCCCCCAGGCGCCGACCTTCTTCGACGACCTGACCGTCGTCCAGAGCCTCACCCTGTCCGCCGAGCTCCGCCGCCTCCGTGGCGACCACATCGAAAAGGCGATGGAAGCCGTCGAGATCTCCTCCCAGGGGAACGTGCGAGTCGGGGCGCTGTCGGGTGGCATCCGGCAGCGCCTCGCCCTCGCCACGGCACTCCTCGGCGATCCACCCGTGCTCATCCTCGACGAGCCGACGTCGAACCTCGACGCCGAATCGCGCGAGTCGGCGACGGGGCTGCTGCAGCGCCTGCACGATCGCGGCCGCACCATGGTGGTCACCTCCCATCACTTCGAGGAGGTTGCGATGCTGGTCGACCGTGTGGTGATCATGGAGGAGGGAGCGGTGGTCGGCGAGTCCACACCGGCCGACCTCGCAACGCACCTCGGCCTCCGTTCCCGGCTCCACCTGATGCTCGATCCCGCAGCGACAACCGATGCCCTCACCGCACTCGGCCACCTTGGTTTGGCAGCGAGGCTCAACGGACAGGGCGTCGTCGTCGACGTCCTTCCGGCCGAGAAGGGACGAGCCATCGCCGCCCTGGTGGCCGGTGGCATCGAGATCCGCGATGTCGAGGTGTGGCGATGACACGCCAATGGCCGAAGGCGGGCCTCGTGAGGGTGATCGTCAGGAAGCAACTCGCCGACTCGGTGCGGGACCGCTGGTTCTGGGCGTATGCAGCTGGCTTCGCCATCCTGGCGGCTCTCCTCGTCAACACCGCGCTGCCTGGAGCCGCGGCCACCGGCTACGGCGCCTTCGGAAGGAGCGCCTCATCGCTCGTCGCGCTCGTCCAACTCATCGTGCCGCTGATGGGGCTGACCCTCGGAGCCCAGTCGATCGCCGGGGGGAGGGAGCGCGGCACCCTGCGGTTCCTCCTGGCGCACCCCGTCAGCCGGACCGAGATCTTCCTCGGCACCTACCTGGGCTTGATCGCGGCGATGTTCACGGCCGTGCTCACCGGATTCGGCACGGCCGGCGTGCTCACCGCGATCCGCGGCGGTGGCGGCGACGCCGCCACCTTCACCCGCCTGGCCGCGCTGTCGGCCATCCTGGCTGCAGCCATGGTGGCCCTCGGGATGCTGATCGGTGCCACCGCGCGACGGTCGGCCACGGCCTTCGGCGGGGCGCTCCTCACATGGCTGGTGCTCGTCTTCCTCGGTGACCTCGGGATCATGGGCACCGCCGTTAGTTTCGACCTCCCGGTATCCGTCCTGTTCGCGTCGACGGTGCTGAACCCCGTCGAGGCCTTCCGCCTGGCGACCTTCATCGTGTTCCAGGGTTCGCTCGACGTGCTGGGTCCGGCCGGCACCTATGCCGTCGACCGGTACGGTGATGGCCTCGACCGCATCTTGATCGCGGTTCTCGTCTGTTGGGTACTGGTTCCGGCCGCGGCGGCGTGGTTCGGCTTCGCACGGGTCAAAGACCTATGAGGAGCCTCGTTGCCACGCTCACCGTGGTCCTGACCTCCTGCAGTACCACCCCCGGGACACCGGTCCCGCCGGACATCGCGTATGGCCGGGACATCTGCCGCCAGTGTGGAATGATCATCACCGAGGCGCGCTTCGCAGCCGCCTACTCCTTCGAGGGCGACTCCAGGATCTTCGACGACATCGGGGACATGATCGTGTACGGCATCCGCACCGGCGAGCTCACCCCCGATACCCCGGCGTGGGTCCACGACTACCACTCGGGGGAATGGATCGACGCCGACACGGCATGGTTCGTCCGCTCGGCGGGACTCGTGACGCCGATGGACCATGACCTGGTCGCCTTTGCGACGCGGGAAACCGCGGTGGCGGTCGCCGGATTCGAAGGTGTCCTCCTCGCGTGGGACAATCTGCTCGCTGTCACGGTCCGTGACACCGTGCTGGATTTCGACTGACAACGACCAACGACTGAAAGGCCAATGATGCGACGAGTACTCATCGGGATCGCCCTGGTGGCTGTCACCGCCGTTGCGTGCGGCGGAGGTGGCAGCGCCGACGGCGACGACACGACCCCCACGACGGCCGCCGCCTTGACCGGAGACGCGGTGCGTGGGTTCACCCTCTACCAGGGGACGTGCATGGCGTGCCACGGCCCCAACGGCGAGGGGATCGAGGGCCTGGGCAAGCCCTGGGTCGGCTCCACGTTCATCAACGAGCGCACGGATCTCGAGATGTACGAGTTCCTGCTGGTGGGGCGGCCGGCCGACGACCCGCTCAACACCACGGGCGTCGCCATGCTTCCCAAGGGTGGCAACCCCAGTCTCACCGAGCAGGATCTGTACGACCTGATCGCATTCATGCGGACCCTGAACATCTAAGGCGCTCGACTCCGAAGCGAGGGACGCGGCGCGTACGCGCCGCGTCCCTCGTTCTTCTGGGGTGTCGCTCATCACGCCATCCCTGCCAACGCATCGGCGGTGGCCCGCGCTCAGGGGGCGATGGTGGCGATGAACGAGGCCTGGATCGGGGTCCCGCCCAATGTGGTGAGCGCCCGCTGGTCGGCTGCGGACAGGTCACCCGACTGGTCGCTGTCCACCCATAGGCGAAGCCACACTCGCGCGCCGGTACGGACGCCGCTGGGAAGGGGGACCTCGAGCTCGTCCACGACGCCCTGAGCGACAGCGACCACGGCGAGCCGCGCACCGGGTGTGCCGGAGGCGTCGGCGAGGACCTCGAGGAACGCTGCGGCCGGGGCTTCGACCGTGGTGACGACGAACGTGCCGTCGTCGATGGTCTGATCGGAAACCAGGATCGCGGCCGGCTCGCGCCGGATGACCGTGATGATGGCCGAAGCGGCCGCGAGCGAGCCCTCCTCGGTCACGGCCATCTCGTCGCCCCCGTCGCCAGGGTTGAACTCCCCGTTCTCGTCACGATCCACCCAGGCCACGACGAACAGGAGACCGGTGCCGGGGAGCGGCGGCTCGAACGACACGGTGAGCGGCCCGACCTCTCCCGCGGGGAGCAACCCGCTCGCCGCGAGCACCGCACCGGGTGCGCCTCCCTCGGCCTGGTGGACGGCGAGGAACCCTGAGGCCGGGAGCAATCCACCGGCCACCACCAGGCTGGTGCCGTCGCTCACCTGGGCGTCGAGCAGCGCCGAGCCCGGGCTCAGGGGAGGTAGCAGGGTGATCACCACGGTCGTGGTGGCGGGCTCTCCGTTGGCCTGGGTGGCGACCTCGTCGATGAACGCATCCGGGGCCTCGTACCGGAACTCGCCGTCGCCGTCCATGTCGATGTGCACCGTGAGATGGACCGTCGTCGTCTCGGCGATCGGAATGAGGAACGGAACGGGTACCGCAGAGATCACGCCCTTGGAGACCAACTCGCTGATCCCGATGACCTCGCCGGGGGAACCACCGATGTCGAGACGGGCGATCACCCACCCCGCCGACGGCATCGACAGGGAGTCGACGAGGACGGACGACCCCTCGGAGCGCTGGTCGAATGCGACGATGTCCGCGGGACCCGTGGCTACTGGCTCTTCCTCGATGAGCGGAACCGTGGTGGTCGTGGTGCCCGACGACTCGTAGGAGCACGCGGCGAGGAGCAGGCCGAGCACGAGGGCGAGCGCGATACGGCGGGTCATCGCTGCGAGAGGGTAATAACGGGTACCAGGTACCGGGTACCGGAGAAGTTCCTTGAGCAGGCACCCGGGATCCGGCACCCGGCACCCGGTACCGGGACTTTCGACCCTGGAATCGTTGAGTCGGGATGTGGAAGATTCAAGGGATATCCGCGATGTGAGGGGAACGATGCGATTCGACCTGTCCAACCGCACCGAATTCGCCCGGCGCGTGCTCACCTTTCTGGCGGCCGACGGAGACGCCTCCCACAAGGGAGCCGAACTCGCCGAGGTCGCCGGGACCACGCGCCACTACCTGCCCCAGGTGATGCGGCCGCTGGTCGCTTCTGGATGGGTCGAGTCCGAGCCCGGCCCGACCGGCGGGTATCGGCTCACCCCGGTCGCTCGCAACGCCAGCCTCTGGGATCTGGTGGCGATCATGGAGCGCACCGTCGACGACGGCCGTTGCGTCCTCACCGGAGAGTGGTGCCACGAGGACCATTCATGCTCGGTGCACCGCGCCTGGAAGAAGGCCCGCGCCACGCTGCAGACGGAACTCACCCGGGAGCGCGCCATCGTTCGCCCGAGCAAGAAGGGCTGATAGCGCCTGGGCGTCGTGCCACCCCGATAGGCTCCATGGGCCCGTGACGAGGACCCATATCCGACGCGCCGCCATCGCACTCGCCATCGTCGTGGCTGCCTGCGGTGGCAACGCCGCGACCGAGACGTCGGCGACCGTGCTCCCCGGCAGCGGTGATCCCGTGCGCGGCCTGACGATCTTCAACGGGACCTGTGTCGCCTGCCACGGACCCGGCGGAGTCGGCGTGGCCGGCCTCGGCAAGCCCCTCACCACCTCCACGTTCGCCGCCGGTCTCAGCGATGCCGAGTTGCTCGCATTCCTCGATGTCGGCAGGGCGGCGGACGATCCCCTCAACACCACCGGAATCGTGATGCCCCCCCGGGGCGGCAATCCCGCACTCACCGACGCCGATCTCATGGACGTGATCGCGTTCGTGCGGACGATCAATGGGTAGAAAGAACGCAATGAGCAATGAGCAATGCGCAATGCGCGACACGCAATACGCAAGAACGGGTAACGGGCAGCGGGCAACGGGCAACGGGCTTCCCGGTACCAGGTACCTGGTACCCGGTACCCTTCGCTCATGGAACCCGACACCATCACGTGTTCGGAGTGCTCCGGGACGGCTCATCGGGTCGGTTACGCCCCTTCCGAGGAGGGGTACGAGCCTGGCGACGTCGTGACCTATCTCTGTGAGGACTGCGGACACCGCATGGATCTGGTGGTCGAAGAGGAGCCCGGCGAGGACCCACACGCCTGAGAGGGCCGGGGTAGTGTGGCGTCGAGCGTCGATTGGGGGACACACATGGCTCGTCTTGTCCGCACCCTCGCCGCCGCGATGATCGTCCTTGGGGTGGCGGCCCTCCCGGCCTTGGCGCAAGGTGCTGGGGACGGAGTTGCCGTCATCGACGTGGGGCCATTCATCACGAGCGGAGATGGCTTCGTCGATCTGAACGGGGACGGGGTACCCGACCTCGGAGAACTCACCGAAGGCTTTGCCGGGATCTGGGACGACAACGTGGGGGCCCGTACCCCCGATGAGTTCCAGGACCTGGTCGCCGACCGGATCTCCGGATTCGACACCACCGGAGCGGCATCGGTACTCGTCGGACCCTGCGGCGGCTTGGCGATCTCCTACGACGAGGACGGCCTTTCGATCGACGCCATGGTCGACCTCGGCGACGACGATCCACCGATCGACGTCTACACGGGCGAGGCCGCCATGACCGGCGGCAACCCGTTCAAGGTCGACCCGGGCGGTGTCGTCGCCTACTGGGGCTTCACCCCCGACCTGCCGACGTTCTCTACGGCGGGCGAGATCTCCGGGGTCAACTACGGCGACCCCGCTCCCTCGTATCACGACCACTCGTGGACGATGGCGGTCATGGGCGTCTCTGCGGACCGTGGCGGCGACCCCAACCAGCAGGACAAGAACCGCAACGCCGGACTGGTGGAACTCGGCGAGATCCTCGGCGATGTCGACGCCGGACCGGTGGACCTCACCGAGTTGCGCGCCGATGTGAAGGCCAAGGGGGCGATCATCGATCTCTACGCCGCCGGCGATCCCGCCGGACGGCGTCTGCCCGATGACTTCGACCAGGCGACCATCGAGGCCGAAGCCGCCGGGGCCGAGTACTGCTTCGGCGAAGGCTGGGTGGCCTTCGTCGGATCGGGACCGCCGTTGGCTGCCACCGCCGTCGCCTCGATCCTGGCCGCAGCCGGCTTCGCCGGTCTGCTGTTCAACGTTCGACCGGCACAGTCGTGGAGGGCCTGAGCATGACGACCAACACCAAGCTCAAGCGGCATCCGATCCGCGGCGCCCTCTACGGGTTGCTGCTCGGTCTGTCCGCGGCGTACTTCGCCTTCTTCCAGTTCGGGCTGTTCGGCTTCGACACCCTCACCGGGGTGTTGATGAAGTTCGGCATCATCGTCGTGGCCGGGATGGTGATCGGAGTGGTGTGGGCGTACATCGCCCCTCCGCGTCGCGGAAGCGGGCCGAAGGAAGCCCCGCCACCCGCCGCGGCGTAGAGCGAACAACCTGAAGTAGAGTCGGCAGGGCCGGGCACGAAGCCCGGCCCTGCTCATGTACACACCCCTTCCCACACCCGTCGGCTATCGGCGCGTCGAACCCCATCCCGGTGCCCGGGTGGCGTCGGTGTTCTTTGGCCTGACTGGGGCACTGCTGGCCGCAACCATCGTCCTCGTCCGTACCGGGTCGACCGCCGCCACCATCGCGGTGGCGGTCGTGGTCTTCGTCGTCGCGATCTACGGGGCAGTTGGTGCGTCGCGAGCCGCGAGCCGCGGCATCGCCACCGTGATGTTCCTGCTCACCGTCGCCGCCGCCGGTTGGCTCGTGGTGCAGGCGCTGGCCCTGTACCGAGCGTTCTTCGACACCGACGGACCCGCCGACCCCGCCGACCCCGTATCCCTGGCGTCCGCCGAAGACAAGATCGCGGCCTTCGACACCAGCGGATCCTTCCGCATCGAACTCACCGAGGACGAGATCGAAGCGGTGATCCAGAACGGTCTCTCCGAGGCAGACTCACCCCTCGCCCGGGTCGAGATCGACATCGTCGACGGCGACCCCGATGGAGCCTTGAGATTCTCCGGGGAGTTCAAGAGCGGCGGGATGGAGGCATCGGGCGAGATCACCGCGCGCCTCGTCGCCGGCACCGTTCAGGTGGAACTCGTCGACCTCGATCTCGGAGCACTCACGGTCCCGGGCATCGCCGAGGGCGCCGTCGAAGACCTTGTCGAATCCATCGCCGATCTCAACGAGATCCTCGTGGAGAATCGAGCCGATGTGCAGGCGATCGTGCTCGCCGACGACCGCATGCTCGTGACCGGCACCCAGGCAGGCGGCGAGGTGCTCACGTCGGCGGCCCTCCTCGCCGACCTGCAGGAACAGGCCGCCGCCGCCACGGAATCGGTCGAGCCTCCTCCGGAGCGGCTCGGACCGGGGGTGGTGAACGCCATGAGCGCCTCCGGCACGATCTATTACGTCGCGCTGGGCGACTCCCTCGCCGCCAACGTCGGGGTCGATCAAGCTCGGGACGGGTATGTGTCACGGCTGCACCGCCAGCTGCAGATCCGCGACGGGGTCGACTACGGGCTGCACAACTTCGGGGTGTCGGGAGAGACCTCGGGAACCCTGCTCCGCTCCGGACAGCTCGACGCCGCGGTGTCCTTTCTCGCCACCCACGACGTTCGCTATGTGACCATCGACATCGGCGCCAACGACCTCCTCGGTCACCTGGGTTCCGACGACTGCAGCGAGTCGCTGGATACCCCGGCCTGTGCCGATCGTCTCGACAGCGCGTTCGAGGTATACGCCGTCAACATGGTGGAGATCCTCGATCGCCTCGCCGCAGCGGCGCCGGACGCCACCCTGGTGTTCCTGCGGGCCTACAACCCTTTCAGCCTCGGCTTTGGGGCCGCGGTCGCCCTCGAGTCACAGAGTGACGCCACCCTCGACGCCTTCAACGACGTCGCCGCCGACCTCGCCGTAGCACGCGGATTCCTCGTCGCCGACGGCTTCACCCCGATGCAGGGCACGGCTTCGGTCACCACGCACATGTTGGATGTGCCCCCCGACATCCACCCGTTCGCCATCGGCTACGACATCCT
>CAYYIA010000016.1:0-13163 GCA_964471875.1 uncultured Acidimicrobiia bacterium | reverse complement strand
CCGCGGTCACCTCGGCCCTCGCATTCACCCTTGGAGCGGCACTGCCGCTCCTGGTCGCCGCCATCTTCAGCGGGTCGGTGCGTGTCTGGGCGGTGGGGTCGAGCGCATTGGCGTTCCTCGCCGCGTTGGGTGTCGTTGGTGCCCGCCTCGGGGGAGCCCCGGTCGGAAAGGCGGCGGCCCGGGTCACCTTCTGGGGGGCGCTGGCGATGATCGTCACCGCGGTCATCGGGCGGGCGTTCGGCGCGGTGGTGTAGCGGGGCGCCGCGACGGGCCGTACCTCACCCGTACTGCGTCACGCCCTCCGGCTTGCCGCTCTCGGCGGACCGCACCACGGCTTCGAGCACGGCGACGTTGCCCAGGCGCTGGGCACTGGTGAACCGGTAGGGAACCCGCCCGGCCACGGCGTCGGCCCAGTGCTCGTAGCCGGCGCGCACCGGGCTGGCGGGGGCAAAGTCGCGCCGGATCTGCTCCTGGTCTCCGCGGCGACGGACGAAGAACTGGGTGGTGCCTCCCGGATCGACGTGCTGCGTCTCACGGGCCTCGGCCCAGGCGTGGCTGCCGAACACGGCGAAACGGGCGTAGTCGGGGGTCGCCGACAGGGCGGAGATGTGGGCGGTGGTGCCATCTCCGAACCGCAGGTGTGCCGAGACCACATCTCCGGTGGGGATCGCCAGGATGCGGCGCGCCGTGTGAGCCTGGACCTCCACCACCTGTCCGGCCAGGCTCAGCATCATGTCGCTGAGGTGGACCCCCATGCCTGCCTCTCACGGATGCAGCAGCGGGAATTCGATCTCGCGGTCGACGCGAAGCATCGAGTCTGGCTGAGCCAATCCGGCACAACGCCCCGGTACGCTTCTCGTTCACGGGCGGTTAGCTCAGTTGGAAGAGCGCCTCGCTTACACCGAGGAGGTCGGGGGTTCGAGACCCTCACCGCCCACGGCCGCCCTTCGGGCGGCTTGGGAGAATCCTTCGGATTCTCCTGGCCGCTACCTGGCGGGGTCCTTCGGATGGTCCTGGCCGCGACCGCTACCTGGCGGTGGGGTCGGCCGGATTCTCCAGGCCGCGACCTGACGGGTGCCCTTGAGGGTCCTTCGGGTTCGGCAGGGGCGTTCACCCGTCAGCCGTCTTCGTTCTGGCCTCCGGTATCCGGTACCCGGCACCCGGCGCTACTTCTCCAAGGCCTGGCGAAACCGCTCGAGTTCGTCCTCATCGGCCATCACGACCTCGGTGGCATCGGGGAACCGCCCGGCGGCGACATCGGCGCGGTACTCGCTGAGTGCGCGCACTCGTTCGCGGGCGATCTCGGCGTGCAGGGCGGCCAGGTCGGCGTAGGCCCGAGCGTGGCGGGGCACTCGTCCTTCGCCGCAGATGTCGGTGGTGAAGAGGAAGATCACGTCGGCGTGCCTGCCCGAGCCCAGTGAGATCGTGACCATCCCGGTGCGTCGCCCGATCTCGGTCATGACATTGGCCGGGATCAACTCGCACTCCACCGCGAATGCACCTGCGTCTTCGAGTCGACGGAATTTCTCCCACAGGGCCACGGCTTCATCGGCCGTCCGCCCCACCGCCCGCACACCTCCGTACAGCGTCGACTTCTTCGGAACGAATCCGAGGTGGCCCATGACGGGAATGTCCTCGGCAGCGAGGAGCTGGACCGCCTGCAGGCGGCGAGCGGTGATGACGGCGTCGGCCCCGTTCGAGAGGGCACCGAGTGCGGTGGCGAGCAGGTCGTCCACGGTCACGGCGCCGTCGAAGTCGATGGCGGCGGTCACGAACACGCGCGTCGATCCGCGGCGCACTGCAGGCACGGCCTGGGAGAGACACACCACCATCTCGATGCCGGCGGCCTCGGCGGCCGCTGCTTCATCCGCGGTCGACGCGGTCACCTGGGCGTATTGGGTGTTGGTGCCCTTCAGCGCCCGCAACGATGCGACGGTCACCGAGCGCTCGGCGTCGCGCCCGTTGTAGTCGAGGATCCGTGGCATCTCGGCAATCTACAGCCAGGTCGCAGTCTGGTCGCGGAGATGATGGCGCCATAGCCGGGGGGTCATCGTCGGGTGCTGAGCCTTCACCGCCTCGAATCGCGCCAGGGTGCGTCGATAACGGGATTCCCCCATCCGAATGGTCTCGTGTGGCGCGTCGCGCAGTGCCTGTTCCACCGACCAGGCATTGATGTGGCCGAGGCGCCAATCCGCTCTGGTCAGCTCATCGAGGTGGAAGACCCCGAACCCCTTTAATCGGCCTGAGCCGTCGACATAGGGGTCCATGTAGCTCGACACGAGGTGGCGCAACGTGCGGAACACCGGCTTGCGCCCATGGAGTCCCTCGTCGCGGGACCGGGCAACGGTGCCCCAATGCCCGTCCTCGCGGTAGATGAAGAGCACGTGGTCGAGCCCGTCCTCGGATTCGAGATCGAGGGCGAGGGCGGGGTAGCCGTGCTGCTCGAGCACGGTGGCGGCAAACAACACGGCCTCCAGGCAGTGGGCCCGCCCGTGGCCGACGACACCCCGGAAGGTCCGCAGCGTCTTCTCCCAGTTGTAGGGAAAGCGGCGGAGAAAGCGCTGTACCTGGAGGGGCGTGCGGAGGGCATCGATGACCCTGAGCTCGGCCGGAGTGAAGGCGTCGCGAGCGGGAGTGCGTGGCGGCATGTTGCCGGCAAGGTAGTGATGACGGCCGGTTCGTCCCGCCAAACCTGCCCAAATCCCCTTCCGGGTGCCATCGGGCCTTGCCACCCTGGGGTGCGGAGGTATCCCACATGAAGGACAAGACCGCGGATCTGGCCGGCCCCGGCATCGGCACCTATCCCGAGGTGGCGAAGTCGCTCCCCAAGGGGTATCGCTCGGCACTCACCCCGATGGAGACGATGAAGGCCCTGTTTGCCGTCAAGGGATTCATCGAGGAGGGCTTGTGCCGGGAGTTGAACCTGCAGATGGTGCAGGTGCCCCTCATCGTCACCCGCGAGAGCGGGATCAACGACATGCTCGATCGGGACGGGTCGCGGACGCCGGTCGAATTCCCCTGCGGCCTCGGCATCACGCCGCGGCTCAATGCCCAGGTGGTGCAGGCGGCGACGAAGTGGAAGCGGCCGGCGTTGCGACAGTTCGGGTGCGCCGTCGGCGAGGGCATCTGCACCGACATGCGGGCGATCCGCAAGGACTACTTCCTCGATCACGACCACAGCGCCTATGTCGATCAGTGGGACTGGGAGCGGGTGATCACGGCCGCCGACCGCAATCTCGGATTCCTCCGCGACATCGTCACCCGGATCTGGAAGGTGCTCCACGGTGCCGGGGTGATGGCCGCAGAACTGTATCCCGCACTGGCCGGCGAGTTCCCGCCGATCCCCGAGACCCTGAAGTTCATCCACGCCGAAGAGATCCTGGAGATGTACCCGGACCTTCCCCGCAAGGAGCGCGAGACCCGCCTGCTGCAGGAGTTCGCCCCGGCGGTGTTCATCATCGGCATCGGCTACCCCCTTGCCGATGGCTATCCGCATGAGATGCGCGCCGCCGACTACGACGATTGGGTGACGGAGACGGGGTCGGTCGAAGGCCGGAGGCGCCATGGCCTCAACGGCGACATCCTCGTGTGGAATCCCGTGACCCGTCGTCGTCACGAGCTCAGCTCGATGGGGATCCGGGTGACCAAGGAGACCCTGGTGGCCCAGGTGGAGATGGCCGGGCAGACCGACAACCTGGCGCTGCCGTATCACCAGTCGATCCTTCGTGATGAGATCCCACTCAGCATCGGGGGAGGCATCGGCCAGTCCCGCACCTACATGTATCTGCTCCGCAAGGCGCACCTCGGCGAGGTGAGTGTGACGGTGTGGCCCGACGAACTCCTCAGGATCTGCGAGGAGCACGGCATTCGCGTGCTGCGGTAGCCGCCTGAGGTCTCTCAGCCGTCGGTCATCCGTTGCTCGAGCGCCGCGGCCACTGCAAGCGCCGCCGCGGTGCGCTCATCGTCGTCGAGCGCCATGCCGGCGCGAACGAACTGCAGCAGGTCTCCTGTGACCCAGATCACCCCGACCACCTGCGCCTCCGGCCCGGATATGAGCACTCCGGTGGCGAGCTCGCCCAGGGCGGGGACGTCGAGAGGAGTCACCGTCGTGAGCGAACCCGGGGCAAGATCGGTGATGGCGGCGACAAGGTCGACGTCGCTGAACGAGTCCTCGATGAGGTGGAACGCCGTCTCTGCCCCGGCGAAGTCGGAGAACAGATGGGCAGCCGTGATGACGATGCCGTCGGTCTCCACGAACGCGGCGAAGCGTCCCGTCTCGAAACCGGCCCCCTCGTAGATGGCTCGTTGCTCGGGGAACTGCTCGGCGGGCCAGATGTCATCGATCGAGAGGTCGAACCCGGTCACACCGGAGACGTCGATGGCCCAGGGGTCGCCGTCACGAAGGACGGCATCGGGAAGATCTCCCGCCGTGAACCCGTCGGGCCGAGCTGCGGTTGTGGTCGCCGCCTGCGTGGTCGTATCGGCAATCGGGGTGGTCGTCGTGGCCGGCGCCGGGGCGGTGGTTCCCGAACCTGTGTCGTCGTCACCGCAGGCGGTGATCACCATCGCTCCGGCCAGGAAGAGTGCGGGGAGACTGCGGGGGTGTCTCATCGGACCTCCTTGGGAGTTCGGGGTCACTCTATTCCCGAGGCGCCGCCGCCACCAGGGGCCTCGCTCAGCCGGGAGGGGTGGGCACCACACCACACACCGATCCGAGCCCGGCCACGTTGAGTTCGGTGGCGGCCTCCTCGGGAGCGAGCGTCGTGGCCAGGGCGACACGCTCGCGAATCAGGTCGACGTTGGGCACGCCATAACCCGAGATGCGGTAGGCGATGTACGAGGTGGCGGTCCCGGCGAACTCAGGGGCGTTGGGCATGATGCGGATCGAGACGATGCTGGTCGTGTCCACCTTGGCAAGGAGCTCGAGGAGGTCGGGGATCACGGCCACGGGGATGTCGGTGGTCACACTCTCTTCGATCGCCGGCACCAGATCCGGTAGGTCTCTCAGGAGCGATACCGGGTCGGCCTCGCGCGCCAGTGCCTCGAGGACACAGCGCTGGCGTCCCATACGCGTGTAGTCGTCCGCACCGGTGCGAATGCGGGCAAATGCGAGTGCCTCATGCCCATCCATGTGATAGGTCCCGGGCAGAAACTCGATGTCGATTGGCGGCTCACCGGGATGGACGTATCCCGGGGCGGCGACCGTCTGGGTGACGGTGATGTCGACCCCACCGAGGGCGTCGATGACATCGGTGAAACCCTGCAGGTCGACGAGGGCGAAGTAGTCGATGTCGAGCCCGACGAGGTTGCCCAGGATGACCTTGGTGGCATCGCCTCCGGTATTGGCTCCGGTGAAGAGCTCGGGATGGGCCAGTCCGTAGGCGTACACGGCCCACGCCAGATTGCCGGGGTCGCCCCAGGCCCCATCGGCCCAGAGCGCATGTGCGGGGTGACCTTCGGGGATGGGCAGCTTGATGAGATTGCGCGGAATGCTCACCATCGCCGTCCACCCGGTGGCCGGGTCGACCGACACGATGATCATGGTGTCGGTGCGTACCCCGACGCGTCCGATGCCCGCATCGCTTCCAAGCAAGAGAATGTTCACCCGTCCGCCATCGGCAAAGGGGTCGGGCTTGGTGGTGGTGGTCGTCGGGGCGGTAGTCGTGGTGGTGGAGGGCACCGTCGTGGTCGTGGTGTCGGATCCTGGCACCGTCGTCGGCGGGAGGGTCGTGGTCGGTGGAAGTGTCGTGGTGGCAGCCTGACCGGGATCGGTGACGAAGTCGTGGGTGAGCAGGTCGTGGATCAGCAGGTTGCGTTCTCCCACCCAGACGTGGGGGAGCGCCGTGGCCATGACCACGAGCACGAGGCCCGCGATGCTCATTGCCGTCCTGGTCGGGCGGTGCGGACCCGGTGCCGCGGCGAGCAGGTAGGCATCCACCACGCTCATTGTGCGAAACGCCAGCGACGCTCCGTTGGCGGCAAGCAGCGCCAGGAGCAGGTCGGGATTGCGGAAGAAGGGCCGAGCGATGTCGATCGCAAGGTCGAGCCCGGTCACGTAGAACACCATGAGGAGCAAGCCGGCTGCGGGAACGACGAAGAGCGCGGTGGCGGCGACGAACCACCACCCGCGGCGGCGATGACCCGAGGCGATCTGGCCGAGTCCCGGGACCACTGCCGAGAGCACTGCAGCGACCACTGGAGATGGCCAGGATCGCGGGCGTGATGGCATGGCGGCCAAGGATACGGCTGGTCACGGTGAAGTCAGTCGACTGAGAAGGCGCTCACTCCGGTCGCGAAGGAGTCATTCGACCCTACGGCGAGCCTGTGGCTGCGGACGAGGTCGGGCCTGGTGCTGTGCGCGCGGCGCAACGCCGGTGCAGTAATAAGGTGCTGGCGTGTCCCACGAACACCGGCGACGCCCTGCTTCGATGCTCGCACTGGCGGTAGCGCTCGTCGTGGGGAGCGCGGTACCCGCGCCCGCCGAGGAGCCCCCCGACACCCCACTGCTCGACCAGGTAATGGCCCGTCTCGAGACCCTGAGGTGGGCGTTTCCGGGCGCCGGCAAGGTTGCGGTGACGGTGATCCGGCTCGACACCCACCAGCGGGCGTCGCTCGGGGGAGACACGATCATGAAGTCGGCATCGTCGACCAAGGCCGTCTGGGTGGCAGCAGCGCTCTATCGGCGCGACATCGCCGCAGTCGAGGGCATTGCCCGCAACGCCTTGTGGGCATCTTCGAACGAGGCGGCCGGGCAAGCCATCGACCTTGCGGGCGGCATCGACCGGGTGAACCGCTTCGCAATGGATCTCGGTCTCGGAGACACCATGGCGTATGAGTGGAAGTTCGGGTTCGATCGCGTGTCTCGATATGGGCCCGGTCCGTTGCGCAGCAACAACACCACGACGACAGACGACCTGGCCCGGTTCTGGGAGTTGGTCGCAGTCGGCTGGGCGGTGGCAGGCGATGAACGACTCTCGTTTCTCGAGTGGTCCTCCGGCCCGAAGCAGGAGATCGATGGGGAGCGGCTGGTCAACCGCTTGCCCTCCGGGGTTGCGGAGGACTCGGCGTACAAGATGGGATGGTTGCCGACCGGTCGGCTCTACGAGTTGCAGGAAGGCGAGGTGGGTCCCAACGGCGAGCAGCCCGGTGAGCTGATCGTGCTGGAGGGCAATGCGGTCGACATCGGCGCCGGCATCATTCGCGCCCCCGATGGGTCGTCGTTCGTGATCGCCGTCGGTGCCTATGACGGCGTCGATTGGGGCTCGATGCGGTCATGGGTGGAGTACGTATCGTGCGCCGTCTACTCGATCCTCGAGACGGAGCCGCTGGACTGTGTTCGCTCCTGGGATCCTTCGCGACTCCGAGAGCGGAGATCGGTTCCGACCGGGGAGCTCGACCAGGTCCAGATCCGTCGCGGGCGGTTCACGGTGAGCGGTTGGGCAAGCGACCCCGATGTGTGGTGGGGTCCTTCTCTGGTGGCGGTCACCGTCGACGGGGTCGTCGTGGCGACGGGTGCCGCGGCGCCGACGGGCCTCGATGACGCCTTTGTGCCGCCTTTCAGCCGAACGGTCCCGTTCCGTGGCGAGTCGGGCACCCACGAGGTCTGCGTGGTGGCGATGAACGACGGCATTGGCGATGACACCCCGATCGGGTGCCGCGCCGTGAGCCTCGTGGGGGCCCCACCACGCGAGGCCGTGTCGCAGGCGGAGTGATCGACCCGGAGGGTGCCCGCCCTCCGAGGGACTCAAGGCCCTATTGCGGCGGCCGCATTCATGACACGCTCGCCGGGTCGCAGGAGGAGGTTCGATCGTGCCCCGACGCAGCTGGGCGGAGCCATGGAAGATCAAGATGGTGGAGCCGATCACGATGACCACCCGGGCCCATCGCGAGCAGGCGCTGAAGACCGCGGGATACAACAGCTTCTTGCTGCAGTCGGACGATGTGTACATCGACCTGCTCACCGACTCGGGCACCTCGGCGATGTCGGACCACATGTGGGCCGGCCTCATGGAGGGTGACGAGGCCTACGCCGGCAGCCGGTCCTTCCGCCATCTCTGTGAGGCGGTGGAGGAGGTGTACGGGTATCCCGAGACCATCCCCACCCATCAGGGACGGGGCGCCGAGCACATCATGAGCCAGGTGCTCATCTCCCCGGGCGACTCGGTCCCGGGCAACATGTACTTCACCACCACGCGGTTCCATCAGGAGTATGCCGGCGGCCGCTTCGTCGATGTCATCGTCGATGAGGCCCATCAGCCCGCTTCCACCTTTCCGTTCAAGGGCAACGTCGACCTCGGCAAGTTGCAGGCGCTCATCGACGAAGTCGGGGCCGACAAGATCCCGTACGTCTCGGCCGAGACGAACGTGAACATGGCGGGCGGGCAGCCGATGTCCATGGCGAACCTGCGCGACCTCTACGCGCTGTGTTCTCGCCACGGCATCTTGGTGATGCTCGACGCCACTCGAGCGCTGGAGAACGCCTGGTTCATCAAGCAGCGTGAGCCGGGCTACGAGACGAAATCGGTGCGCGAGATCGTGCTCGAGATCTGCTCGTACAGCGATGGGGCGACCGTGTCATCGAAGAAGGACAACCTCGTCAACATCGGCGGGTTCATGGCCGTGCGCGATCCCGAGATCGCTCGCAAGGCCCGTGCGCTGCTGGTCGCCTTCGAGGGCCTGCAGACATACGGAGGGATGGCGGGGCGTGACATGGAGGCACTGTCACGCGGGATTCGGGAGATGGTGTCGACGGACGACCATGTGCGCGCCCGCATCGGCCAAGTGGAGTACCTCGGCGACCTCCTCATCAAGGGTGGCGTGCCGATCGTGCTCCCGATCGGTGGCCACGGGGTCTTCGTCGACGCGGGCACCGTGCTGTCCCACATCCCCCAGGACGAGTTCCCTGCCCAGGCGCTCACCGCTGCGGTCTACCTCGACTCCGGGGTGCGCGGCATGGAGCGCGGCATCGTCTCCGCGGGTCGCGACGCAGCCACCGGGGAGAACCATCGCCCCAAGCTCGAGTTGCTGCGTCTCGCCATCCCTCGCCGCGTCTACACCCAGAGCCACATGGACGTGGTCGCCGAGTCGATCGTCGATGTCCATCAGCACCGCGACCAGATTCGCGGCCTGCGCTTCACCTACGAACCCCCGGCGTTGAGGTTCTTCCAGGCGAGGTTCGAAGAAGTCACCTAAGAAGTCTCCAGTCTCCAGTCTCCAGTCCCCAGCAGGAGTAGCCGGTAGACACAATGCCTGACGGTGTGCAAGGCCCCTTGGTGACTGGTGACTGGTGACTGGTGACTTCCTCAAAGATGCTTCATCGCCTCGCGCCGGGTGAGCCCCGACAACTCCTTGTCGTGCAGCTCGACGAACCGCCGCACCGCAGCCGCGTCGGTGCGGGCGTATTGGCGCAGCGCCCATCCGATCGCTTTGCGGATGAAGAACTCGGTCTCGTGGGCGCGAGCCGCGCAGGCCTCGAACAGCAGCGTCGTGTCGGTGGCGGCCTTGTGGTTCAGTTGGCTGATGATCGTGGTTCGCCGCAGCCACATGATCTCGTCGTCGAGCCACCGCCGAACCAGCGGTGTCATCTCGCCGCGCTCCTGCAGCAGCACGCCGCCGACCAGGTTGGCGGCGACGCCATCGACCAGATCCCACCATGCGCCCTCCACGATGAGCCTGCGATAGAGGGGAACCGCGGCGAGGGTGATGAAGCGGCGGTGCCGCTCCGCCACGCCGAGGGCGAGGTACTTCACCTCGCGATGTGATTCGTTCCACAAGGCGAGGACGAGACGCTGGTAGTCACGAGCGTCCTCCGGAGCCCAGCGTCTCGCCAGTTCGGTGGCGATGGGCTTGCGGGCGGGCGTCTTCACCCCGTAGAACGGCATGTCGGTCTTGAGGTACCGGGCCATGCCGGCTGCGGTGGCAGGATCTGCCCTGGCAGCAAGCTCCCGATTGGCAAAGGCGACGGCGGAGCGAACGTCGAGCACGCGCTGAGCGTATCTCCGATGCCCGATGCCTGGTGCCGGGTACCGGGTACCGGGTACCGGACACGAAGTGCTCTGAGCCGCTGCGGCACGTTGCGGCACGCTGCAAGCTGCGTGCTGTTCTCGCCCCTAGCCCCTCTGCCCCAGCCCCTCGCCCCTGGCCCCTCGCCCCTTGCGTCCGACGCCAGCCCGACGCGCTCCTTCCCGTCTGACTACCTTTGCTGGCCTCACGGACACCTGACGAAGGAGCCTCGGGCATGGTCTGGCGCTTGTGGATCGACGGGATGTGGCGCAACAGTGAGGGCGGAGGCATCAGCGATGTCGAGAATCCCGCCACCGAAGAGGTCGTCGACCAGGTGACCGAGGCTTCATCGACCGATGTGGACCGTGCGGTCGAGGCGGCGCACACCGCCTTCTACGACGGGCGCTGGTCGCGGCTCAGCCCGGCGGAGCGCTCCGAAGCGATCTACTCGCTGGCCCGTCTGCTCGGTGAACGCGCCGCCGACTTCGCCAAGGTCGAGAGCGAGGACACGGGCAAGCCGTACGAGTCGATGAGCCTGAACAACGATGTGGCCTTCTCGGTGGACAACTTGAAGTTCTTCGCCGCCGCGGCTCGCAGCACCGCAGGCACCGCTGCCGGCGATTTCCTCAAGGGGTACACCTCGATGCTGCGCCGCGAGCCCGTCGGAGTGGTCGGGCAGATCACGCCCTGGAACTACCCGGTGAACATGGCGGTGTGGAAGATCGGCCCTGCCCTCGCCGCCGGGTGCACCATCGTGTTGAAGCCTGCTCCCACGACGCCGCGCACCACGCTGATGCTGGCAGAGCTCGCCAAGGAGGCGGGGATCCCGGATGGGGTGTTCAACGTCGTCACGGGAGGCAATGACGTCGGCCAGGCGATCGTCGAGCATCCCAAGGTGCGCATGGTTTCGCTCACCGGCTCAACACCCGCAGGTAAGAAGGTGATGGCGTCGGCTGCCGAGACCCTGAAGCGGGTCCACCTGGAACTGGGTGGGAAGGCACCGCTGCTGGTCTTCGACGATGCCGACATCGAGGCACTCGCGGCCGGGGCCACGGTCGGTGCGACCTTCAACTCGGGTCAGGACTGCACCGCGGCGACGCGCGTGTACGTCGATCGGTCGCGGTTCGACGAGGCGGTGGACGCCGTCGCCGGGGCGATGAGTGCTGTCAAGGTGGGTGGACCGTATGAGGCCGACGTCTCGATGGGACCGTTGATCACCGCCCGGCAGCGCGAGCGGGTCGCCGGCTTCGTGGAGCGCGCTCGCTCCTCCGGGGCCAGAGTGGTGGTCGGTGGCGTCGCCCCTCCGGGGAAGGGCTACTTCTATCCGCCGACGGTGATCACCGGTGCGCCCCAGGACGCCGAGATCGTCCAGCAAGAGGTGTTCGGCCCGGTGCTGGTGGTGCTGCCGTTCGATGGTGACGACCAGGCGATTTCCTACGGCAACGACGTGCTCTACGGGTTGGCCGCGTCGGTGTGGACCCGCGACGTGGGACGGGCGATGCGGGCGGCGGCTGATCTCGAGTTCGGCACGGTGTGGATCAACGACCACCTTCCGATCACCTCCGAGTTCCCGCACGGTGGGTTCAAGCAATCCGGATTCGGCAAGGACATGAGCGAAGAGGCAGTGATGGACTACACGATCAGCAAGCATGTGGTGATCAAGAAATGAACCCTGAACGCGTCGCCCAACTCCGGGAGCAGATGCTGGCCCGTCTTGCCTCTCGCACGAAGAAGTCACGGGCCATGCTGGAGCAGGCCCGCAAGGTGATGCCGGCAGGGGTGCCGTCGTCCTTTCAGGACCAGCCACCTCATCCGATCTACGTGAGCCACGGCAAAGGCTCGCAGGTGTGGGATGTCGACGACAACCAGTACACCGACTTCCACAATGGTTTTGGGGTGATGGTGATGGGTCATGCCAACCCGACCATCGCCGAAGCGATCTCTCGCGCCGCCGGCCGTGGCACCCACTTCGCGGCCCCGGGAGAGTGCGCCATCAGGGTGGCAACGGAGTTGTCGCGCCGGTTCCATCTGCCCAAGGTGCGGTTCGCCAACTCCGGCACCGAGGCGACGCTCGATGCCATCAGGCTGGGCCGTGCCTTCTCGGGTAAGGACGGCGTGGTGAAGATCGAAGGCTCGTATCACGGTCACCACGACACCGTGATGGTGTCCGTCGCCCCCGACCCCGAGAAGATGGGTCCGCGCCAGTCGCCGAACCGGGTGTCGTACAGCGCCGGGATCCCTCAGGCCCACATCGACCTCGTCACCGTGGTGCCCTACAACGACCCCGATGCCCTCGAAGCGGCCCTCAAGGCCAATCCGGGCGTGGGCACGATGATCATGGAGCCGGTGATGCTCAACATCGGCGTCGTGCCGCCGCTGCCGGGCTACCTCGAGGCGGTGCGAGAGATCACGGCGCGCCACGGCGTGGTACTGATCTTCGACGAGGTCAAGACCGGCGCCACCATCGCCGCCGGGGGAGTAGTGGAGCGCTTCGGCGTCGTGCCGGATCTGGTGGCTCTCGCCAAGGCGACCGGGGGTGGAACGCCGATCGGCGCCGTGCTCGGCACCGAGGAGATCATGGCCCAGATCACCTCCAAGACCGTGACCCAGGTGGGCACCTTCAATGGAAACCCGCTCACGATGGCCGCGGCCGATGCCACCCTCACCAAGGTCCTCGATGCCAAGGCATATGCCCAGCTCGAGGAAGCCGGCAACCGCATGCTTGCCGGTTGCCAGGATGTCTGCGATCGCTATGGCCTTCCCGCCTACGCCGTGGGGATGTCCGCCAAGGGCTGCGTGATGTTCGCCTCCCAACCCGTCGTCGACTACCGCTCCTACACGGAGTACTTCGACGACGACCTCAACTACCTCGCCTGGCTCTACCACATGAATCACGGGGTGTTCATGACGCCGGGCGGCGACGAGCAGTGGACCCTGTCGATCGCTCACACGGATGAGGAACTCGATCACTACATCGCGGTGTTCGAGCAGTTCGCTGCGGATGTGACGTCGACGGCGCGTGGCTAGGAGGTCGACGATGACGGCGGCGGTGGCGCTCCAAGGCGTGTCGAAGGCGTTCGGCGAGGTCTACGCGGTGCGTGATCTCGATCTGGCGATTCGCGACGGGGAGTTCTTCTCGCTGCTCGGGCCGAGTGGCTGTG
>CAYYIA010000015.1:0-13257 GCA_964471875.1 uncultured Acidimicrobiia bacterium | reverse complement strand
CAAGACGGACCACCCATGCTCACCCGGCGCGGCGCTCAACACCTGCTGGCCTCCGTCGTCCCAGTCCCGGTTGCAGGAGTTGAGGGCTTGGGGGTCCTTCGAGTTGGGACCCGGATCGTAAATCGGACACGCCAATTGCGAATGTGCTGGGTCGGGGCCGTCCCACTTGTTGCGGGGGCAGTGGCCTCGGTCCTTCAGGAACCACACGGGGTACCCGGCTTGTTCGGTGTGGGCAGCGTCGAGAGTCTCGGGGTAGTAGCAGTGCGAGTCACGTCGGTACCGGCAAGCGTCGAAGCTCCACTCCCGTCCGAACTCGGGTGGGGGCATGGGGATCTTCGAGTCGACCCAGTCCATGGCCCGGTCGACGACCTTGTCGATCGGGCCGCCAATGGCCTCGGTCCGGCGGGTGGCGCACACGTGGGCCGAGCCAACCTGGCAGGACTCGCCGCACCGCCAGCATTGGTAGAACTCGTACTCGGTCTCCATCGGGCCTCCTGAATCGAGAACCGGGCCAGCGGGGTCCGGTGCCGTTGCAGGTTCAAAGCAGGAGCATCAGCGCGCCCTGGCGGTGGACGTAGGGCGGTTCGACCTTGCCGATTCGCTGGTTTCGGCTGTCGTAGACGGTGCCGTCGGCGTCAACCCGGCCCAGCTTCTGGCTGTTGGCCGCCGACACAGACCCGTCGCCGCCCACGAACCCGATGATTTGACCGGAGGGAGCGTGGATGCGGCCGTTGTCGTCGAACGCGGCGACGATGGTGCCGGAGTGCTGGTCGTGCGCTCTGCCACGTTCGTCGATCGTGTAGGTGCTCATCGGCTGTTCTCCTAGCGCCCGCGCCCTTGATCTGATGCTAGTCAACGGCTGTCGACGCATGTAGTGCGGGGCTGTCGACTCGGGGGCAGTGCAGCGACCCAAAGCGGGTGCCGCCGAAGCGGCCAAGGAGTTCGGCGAACGAGTCAAGAACGCCCGCGAGGCCATGACGGTCGACGACAAGAAGGTGTCGCAGGAGCGGCTGGCGGAGAAGGCCGGGCTGCACCGGACCTACATCGGCCATGTCGAGCGTGGCGAGGTCAACATCGCCTTGTTCAACATCGTGCGGATCGCCGACGCCCTGGAGGTCGACCCATCGGTCCTCGTGGAGGGCCTCCGGCCCTAGTCACACCCGACCAGTACCTTCTGTTCGTGGACCGCGACGACGAAGCACTGGCGGCCGAGGTCGCTGAGTCGACGGGCATCGCCCGAGACACGGTCGACGCGATCCTGGCGGACCAGCGGGAGTACCTGGAGCGGGTGCTGCGTTCCGACGGGTTGTTCTTCGCCCAGACGGTGCTGCTCGCCAAGCGCGGCTCGGACCCGCTGGCCGACTACCTGCTGAGCAAGGAAGACCCGCCGGTGATCTGGGAGATCGCGGAAGCTCCCGACGAGGAGCCGTTGTTCGATCTGGCTGACCTGCTCGACCCTGACGAGGACGTGGTGCTCACCGACTTCCACGGCGTCCCCCGAGCAGTGGTGCCGGTGGAGGTGGGTGCGGGGCGGACGCTCGACACGATCCAGACCGCTTTTTATGTCCTCGCCGAGGACCTCGGCTACGACGGCGATGACGTGTGGGCGGTGTTGATGGCCTACTGGACCCTCGTGGGCCAGGACGGGCGTTCGCTCAGCATCAAATGGGAGAAGTGGTCATCCGAGGAAGCGCTGGAGGACTGGCTGGTCGACAACCTGGGAATCCTGGCCGACTTCGGCCTCGACGTGACGCTGTGGTCGCCGCCGACCGCTGACCGATCAGGCAGGCAGTACACGTTCAAGAACCGGAAGACCGCCGATCTGATCTGCCGAACCCCTGAGGGCGACTGGCTCGTCATCGAACTCAAAGCAGGCCAAGCAGACCGCAAGGCGCTCAAACAGGTGCGGGGCTACATGCAAGCAATCGGCGACGACGGGCTGGCTGGCCCCGGCGAGGGCGTCGCCGGGCTGGTCGTGAGCGACGGAGCCACCGCCGAGTTCTTGGCGGCCCTCGGCCAGGTCGACGAGGAGATCTACCACCTCAACAGCGGCGACATCGACGGGTTCGTGCAGCACTGTCGGACCCAGGCGAATCCTCGCCGTTGATCGCCTGCCCCAAGCAACGCAGCAGCGTTGAGCGTGACCGGGCGGCCGTCGCCGTGCTGACCCGAGCGAGCGGCACGCCGGAAGAATTCTTGGCGGACCTCCTGCCGTCGCCGGTCTTCGTTCACGTCCCCGCGGCGGAACTCGACTTCGCCAACCTCGATCTCGACGACCCCGAGGTCCTCGAAACGGACTCATGCTGGGAGTGGGCAGTCAGGAAGGGAGATGGGGCGGGAGGGGAACGCTGAAGGTGTGCGGCGCGACCGCCGCTTGCGGTCCGCTCATGATCAGATGTCCAGTGCGACGAGGCACGACATCATGTGGACCGTGGCCCGCGACTATGAACCGCTGACCCGGTACCTGAAGGGCCGGTCGGAGCCGGTCATCGAGTTGACCTTCACCGAGTTGGACCGTCTTGTCGAAGGCGGGCTTCCGGGGTCGGCGCGCCGCTATCAGGCGTGGTGGGCGAACAGTCGGGTCTCGCAGCGGCACTCGACCTACTGGCTTGACGCCGGTCGTCAGGCGGCCCCCGACTTCAACGCCGGGCGGGTCCGGTTCACCTTCGGCGGGGAGGTCCGCCATGGCCCGAACCTGCGCACCCTCGGTCGTGGCGGCGCGAAGGCTTCACGGTCCTCGGTCGGGGCTGGTCGAGGCGGACAGGTGACCCGACGGTTGGGCAGCGCTGCTTCGCTGTCGCCGACCGGCGAAGTGACTCAGGCGGTCGTGCGGGTCGGGTGGCTCGATGGGGGCGCGGTGTCGATCGAGGGCGGCAAGCCAATGACCGCGGGTCTGCCCGCGGAGCCGGGCCTGTACCGGTTCAGCTTCCTAGGGCGGGATGGTGCTGTGGACGCCGTGTACGTGGGTGAGACCGACAACCTGGCCCGCCGGATGGGCCAGTACCGCAACCCCGGTGCCGGTCAACAGACCAACCTCCGACTCCGTGACCTCGTCGTCGACCACCTCGGGTCGGGCGGTCAGGTCACACTCGTCGTCGCCACCGAAGTCGACATCAACAGCAACCCTGCCGACTTCCACCAGCGCCCGGTGCGTCTCCTGGCCGAGAACGCCGCCCTAGTCGATCTCGCCGCAGGGGGCTTCACGATCCTCAACCGCTGAACGGAGCACCGCCCATCCCGTCCGCTTGGGTAGACGACCGGCCGCCGCTCACCGCTCTTAGCGCTCTCTCGTGGTATGGACCCTGCCGTCCTCGAAGAACTCCGTCCCGCAGTTCGCGCACTGGTGGGTGGGGTCGTCGCCGGTCACACAGCAGCCGCCGAGCGTGACGTAGCCCTCGTCCTCACCCTCCGGTGGCCCCAGAGGCATGCCCCACAAGATGGCGGCGACCGGGGTGTGTCCGCAGGTGGGGCAGGGGTCGGCGAGGCTCCCGTGCGGGCCGAGCTTGCGGACGCCGCCCACGGCCGTCACCCTCGGCTCGTAATGAACCGGACGGTGTCCTTGCGGGTCTGGTCGGCGGTCGAGCGGGTGGTCACGGTGGCGCTGAGGCTGGAGCCGAGCGGTGCGGCGGCTTTGACCTTGACCTGGACTTTCACCACCAGCGTTTCGCCTGGAGCGAGCGTTGGTGTGGTGTAGATCCCGGCGGTGACATCGTCGGTGAGGTCGGTCCCACCGGTCGAGTACGTCACCCGGAACCGGCTGCTGGACGGGGTGCCCCGGAGGCGCAACGCGTCGGGGAACGGTGCGTCGTTCTGGGCTGACACGAAGTAGGTGACGGTGCCGCCCCGGACCGCTGAGCCTCGCTGGGTCTGCCCGACGCCGGTGGTGTTGTAGAGGTCGTCGCCCTTATAGGTGCCGGTTGCGCCTTGCTTGATCCACCCATCAGGCTGGGCGTCAGCCACCAAGTAGGTGTGGGTGACCTCGGCGGTGTTGCCCGCCACGTCGGTGGCGGTGACGGTGAAGTCGTGCTCGCCGATGATCGAGGTGTCGAGAGGTGCCCCATCGACCACCGTGCCGACGCAGGTATCGACGCCGGAGCCACCGGACTCATCGGCACATGAGTAGTCGGCAGCCAAGACCTGGCCACGAGAGTAGACCCCACCGTCGAGTGGATTGACCAGATCGACCGTGGGGTCAGTCACGTCTCCGAACCTCTGGATTCGGTTGTTGCCGCTGTCGCTGACGTAGATGTTGCCGTCGTGATCGACGGCCACCCCACCTGGGTACTGAAACTGGCCGTCCGCTGATCCTTGCGATCCCCAAGTGGCAAGAAGCGTTCCCGTGGGATCGAACTTTGTGATGCGGTGGTTGTTCGTGTCGGTCACCAACACGTTGCCCTGACCGTCGATGGCCAAGCGCTCTGGGTTGTCGAACTGACCCGGCCCGGAACCGGGGCTACCCCACTTGGAGATGAAGGTGCCGGAGGAAGTGAACTTCTGTATCCGATCGTTGTTGATTGCCGAGACGTAGACGTTCCCGAGATGGTCGACGGCGATGCCGTAGGGGAAGTGGAACTGGCCATTCCCAGAACCGGTGGTGCCCCACTGGGTGAGGTAGGTGCCGGTGGGGCTGAACTTCTGAACCCGGTCGTTGCCCCCGTCAGTGACGTAGACGTTGCCCGTGCCGTCGACCGCGATCCCATGTGGGTACTGGAACTCGCCGTTCCCGGAACCGGTGACACCCCATTGGGTGACGAAGACCCCTGTCGAGGTGAATTTCTGGACTCGGTTGTTGCCGCGGTCGGCGACGTACACGTTCCCGGTGCTGTCGATAGCGATGCCTTCCGGGATGCTGAACTGGCCGGGACCGGGGCCGTAGGTGCCCCACTGTGTGATGAATGTCCCGGTCGGGGTGAACTTCTGGACCCGTTCGTTGGCGTAGTCGACGACGTACACGTTGCCGTCGGGGTCCGTGGCAACACCCCTCGGCGTCTCGAACTGGCCGTGCGCGTCTCCGTGACCCGTCCGAGTCGCCACGTAGGTTCCGCTCTGATCGAACAGTTGCACCCGATGGTTGAAGAGGTCGGCGATGTGCACCCTGCCGTTCGAGTCGACCGCCACGTCGGTTGGAAGCCCGAACTCGCCGTTCCCGACCCCTTGACCTCCCCACTGGGTGACGAAGACACCAGCCGAAGTGAACTTCTGAACCCGGTAGTTGTAGACATCGGCGATGTAGACATTGCCGTCACCGTCGGCGGCCATCCCCAGGGGTGTGTTGAACTGCCCGTTGCCAGTCCCAGCGGTGCCCCACTTCGCGATGAACGTGCCGTCCGAAGTGAACTTCTGTACACGCGGGTTCGCTAAGTCGGAATCAAGGGCGTAGACGTTGCCCGCACCGTCGACGGCTACCTCAGCGACACCCTTGAACTGCCCGTCGCCGGTCCCGTCGGTGCCCCACGCCGTCACGAATGCGCCGTCAGAGGTGAACTTCTGCACACGGTGGTTGCCTGCGTCGGCCACGTAAACACTGCCGTCGGCGTCGGCAGCGATCCCCCGAGCGTATTGGAACTGGCCGTCACCCGAACCGGTGCTCCCCCATCTGGCGACGAAGGTGCCGTCAGCGGTGAACTTCTGCACCCGGTTGTCCTCAGCGACGTACACGTTGCCGCTGCCGTCGGTAGCGATGCTCAGCGGGTAGTCGAACTGCCCGTCACCTGAACCCGGAGAACCCCACTGCGTCACGAACGTTCCTGTCGAGTCGAACTTCTGGATGACGCTGTAGGTGGTATCGACGACGTAGAGGTTGTTGTCGCCATCGACGGCAATGCCATTGATCGCTCGCCACGGAACCGCACCTTGGCTACCCCATCTCGTGATGAACGACGGAGGGTTCTCCGCCTCGGCAGGAGCAGCCCGAGCAACCACCGCCAGCATCGAAGCGAGCAACGCCAATGCCATCACCAGAGCAACTCGCGAACCGCGCCTTGCCGCCGATGCCATGGTCGGACCGTAATGCCTTGCTCGTGACGCCGGGAAGGGTCGATGGTCACCCTGGCCGGGCCGGGAGTGCGAGGGACCGGCCACCGAGCGGCTGACGGCGGGGTGAGGACAAGCGAAACGGCGTCACGGCTACGCCGTAGTCTCCCGGCGACGATCTCGACACGCAGCGAAGGCGGAATGTGAGCACCACGCAGGATCTGGCGAACTTCATCTGGCGGGTAGCCCATGCCCCCTAGGCCCGCGCTTGCGCTCATCCGGTCACCAGCGGACGCCGAGGCGGCGGCCGCACAGTGGATGCGCTATTGGGGTTTCGCCGATGCCGAGGTCACAAACGTGGGGCCGGACAGCGGTATCGATGTTCGGGCCACGGACGCGGTCGCGCAGGTGAAGGCGTACCAGGTGCCGGTCGGTCGGCCCGACGTTCAACGCCTCCAGGGGGTGCGTACCCACGTCGACGCGAAAGAGGCCCTGTTCTTCGCGCTGACCGCATACACGGCTCAGGCCGTGGAGTGGGCCGACGAGATGGATATCGCCCTGTTCCGCTTCGATCTCCAGGGCGAACCGAAGCCCGAGAATCCCACTGCGCACCGTGTTGCAACCACCACGACCGGCCGAGAGAAGGACGCACTCTATGAGGGCGGACCCCATGAGGCTCGACTACGGGCGTGGCAAGCGCGCCACAAACTCCGATAAGCGCTTCCGGCCCCGACCGGAGTCGGAGGGCGACCATGATGCGCTTGTACTCGGCGGTGGCGTCCTTCCGCCTCGTAGTGTCACGGCGATAGCCCCGATGAGCACCGAAGGCGGACAGTGAGCACCACGCAGGATCTGGCGAACTTCATCTGGCAGGTCGCTGACCTGCTGCGGGGGGACTACAAGCAGTCCGAGTACGGGCGGGTGGTGTTGCCGTTGACGGTGCTGCGCCGCCTCGACTGCGTGTTGGAGCCGACCAAGGCCGATGTGTTGGCCAAGCACGCCGAGGTGGCCGGTCGGTTCGAGAACGTCGAGCCGATTCTGCGGGGCGTCGCTGGGCAGCAGTTCTTCAACACGTCGAAGCTCGACTTCCCCAAGCTGCTCGACGACCCCAACAACATCGCGGCCAACCTGCGCGGGTACATCGCCGGGTTCTCTTCGGGTGCCCGTGAGGTGCTCGACAAGTTCGAGTTCGACGCCCAGATCGCCAAGCTCGATCGGGCCAACCTGCTGTACCTGGTGATCGGGAAGTTCTGCCAGGTCGACCTGCACCCCGACCGGGTCGCGAACCATGAGATGGGGTCGGTCTACGAGGAGTTGATCCGCAAGTTCGCCGAGCAGTCGAACGAGACGGCCGGGGAGCACTTCACGCCCCGTGAGGTCATTCGGCTGATGGTGAATCTGTTGTTCGTCGAGGACGACGACCTGTTGCGCCAGCCCGGCGTGGTGCGCACCCTGTTCGACCCTGCGTGTGGGACCGGCGGCATGTTGTCGACGGCCGAGGAGTACCTCACGGCTCTCAACCCGTCGGCGGGCCTGGAGGTGTTCGGCCAGGAGTTGAACGACGAGTCCTACGCGGTGGCCCGCTCCGACATGATGCTGAAGGGCCAGGACGCTTCCCACATCTTCTCGGGGAACTCGTTCACCGACGACGGCCTCGCGCGGCAGACCTTCGACTACATGCTCGCCAACCCGCCGTTCGGGGTGGAGTGGAAGAAGGTCGAGGACACGATCCGCGCCGAGCACGACCACCTCGGGTTCCGGGGGCGGTTCGGGGCGGGGCTGCCCCGCATCAACGACGGCAGCTTCTTGTTCCTTCAGCACATGATCTCGAAGATGAAGCCCGCCGCCGAGGGCGGGTCGCGGGTGGCGATCGTGTTCAACGGGTCACCGCTGTTCACGGGGGCGGCCGGGTCGGGGGAGTCCGAGATCCGCCGGTGGATCATTGAGAACGACTGGCTCGAAGGCGTCGTCGCCCTGCCCGACCAACTCTTCTACAACACCGGGATCTCGACGTACTTCTGGGTGGTCACCAACCGGAAGGCCCCCGAGCGGCGCGGGAAGGTCCAGTTGGTCGACGCCCGCGTCCAGTGGGTGAAGATGCGCAAGAGCCTGGGCGACAAGCGCAAGCAGATCAGCCCTGACCAGATCGCCGAGATCACCCGCCTCTACGCCGAGTTCACGGCGGGCGACCAGGTCAAGATCTTCCCCAACGAAGCGTTCGGGTACCAGCGCATCACCGTCGAGCGGCCCCTCCGCCGCCGGTGGGAGATCACCGACGACACCCTCGCCGTAGTGGCCCAGGCGAAACCCGTCGCCAAGATGGCCCCGGACGCCTCAGAGGCGCTCCAGGACGCTCTGAGAGGGCATCTGGGGACCTCGGAGAGCGACCGAGCGCTCGCCGCCAAGGTCATCGACCCCATCCTCAATGAGCACGGCCTCACCGGCCCCCAAGCCAAGGCGGTGTGGGCGGCGCTCGCCGTGGCAGACCCCGACGCCCCGGTCATCGTCGACCGCAAAGGCAACCCCGAACCCGACCCCGACCTGCGCGACAACGAGAACGTCCCCCTCCCCAACATCCACGTCACCTTCGACGCCGACTCAACCGACCGGCTCGCCTCCACCGAGTACCGCCAAGCCGTCGAGGACTACGTCGAAGCCGAGGTCCTGCCCTACGTCCCCGACGTCTGGGTCGACCACACCAAGACGAAGCTCGGCTACGAGATCCCCCTCACCCGTCACTTCTACCGCTACGTCCCACCCCGACCGCTCGCCGAGATCGACGCCGAGATCAAGGAGTTGGAGGCCGAGATCCAAGACCTGCTCCGCGAGGTCACCGAGTGAGCCTGTACCCGCGTGTCAATCTCCGCCGCCTCGCGACTCTGGGCACAGGCCACACGCCGAGCCGTCACCACCCTGAGTATTGGGAGGACTGCACCATCCCTTGGCTGACGCTGGCCGACGTGTGGCAGCTACGCGACGGAACCAAGTCCGTGGTCACCGAGACGGAGGAGAAGATCAGCGAAACTGGAGTCGCGAACTCCTCGGCTCGCGTTCATCCAGCGGGGACAGTGGCGATGTCGCGCACGGCGTCTGTTGGCTTCACCTGCCTCCTCGGTGCCGACATGGCGACGAGTCAGGACTTCGTGACTTGGACGTGCGGTCCCCATCTCCACCCGAGATTCCTCCTGCACTCGCTTCGCGGACAGCATGACGAGATCCTCAGCATGCGCATGGGTTCCACACACCAGACCATCTACATGCCAGACGTTGAGCGCATCAGAACGCCACTTCCGTCCCTGGAAGAACAACGCAAGATCGTGAACTTCCTCGACGCCGAGACGGTTCGCATCGACTCATTGATCGCCAAGAAGCGCCGCCTCATCGAAGCCCTCGACGAGATGCAGATGTCCGTGATGACCGACGGTGTTCAGGGGATCCGCAGGCGGTGTAAGCCCCGGAGTAGACCCTCGGCCGCGGTCTGGAGAGTCATCACTGCCAACATCGCCTCGCCGCGGTGGTGCAACCCGATAGCCCATCTGGCGAGGTTTCGTGGCACCAGCAACGGGTGCGGGACAGGCGAGGCGTCAGCGGCCAGGCGGCAGCCCACGGCGTCCCTGATCTTGCGCTGCATCTCGGGAGGATCGCACGCCGTGGAGGGCGCAGGGTCCAGGCCGCGGCCAGGCCGCGAGATTTCCAGAAGTGCCCGGATCGGCTCCATAGCGTCCCGTCCTCAGCACGGCCGACCAGCAGGTCCTCGTAGGTCGGGCTGAGTGGGCGGTCTGCCCGCTGACGGGATCGTGGTCAGGGACAATCCCGGTCACCCACGCTTCGGCAAGTTCCGCGTGTTTGCAGAGATTTCTGCGGTGCAGCACAGCGCTCAGGTCCGACAACCCCGAGGACTGGACCCAGTACCAGTAGCCACGACCCTATGGCGATCGTGGCGCGTCGAGCGTCACGTCGCGGGCGTCACCCGCGGGGTGAAGCGGCCGCCGTTGGGACTGCGGTCCAGCGAGATCGGTGCCTGCGGATCGGTGGGGAATTTGTCGAATTCCAGACGTGCGGCCGCTCGGATCCACGGCGGGCTCGACAGGCAGGATCGGTCGAAGATGAGGGTGAACTTCGGCTTCGGGGGCGGTGTTGCCCCGAAGGAGACCTCGCAGGCAACACCCGATCCGTCGGCTCGTACCATGTCACCCCTGGGTGCCGACCCGTCGTTCCACCCGTTCACGAAGAAGTCCGCAGCACCACCGTTCACGTCGATGGCCCATTGGATGTTCGAGTACCCGATGACCCATTGTGGCGAGGTGTAGAGGTCGGCGAGACCCTTGGCGACCAGGATGAGGCGCACCTCGTTCTGTCGGTAGGCCGGAGGTGGCGTGTACGGCCACTCCACCACCCTGATGGAGATGATGTCTCCGCCCGTGTAGAGGGAGTCACCGCGAGTGTCCACCAACGCGTAGGGCGAACCCACCGTCGTCTCGGCTGATCCGCCTGCAACCCATCCGTCGCTCGACGGCGACCGGTCGGCACCGGCCTCAGTGGCGGGCGGCTTCGCGCCCCCGACCACCTCGGCGCCGCCCGGTGTGGGTGTCATCATGAGGACCAACGCCAGCGTCGCCGCCGCCATCATGGTCGTGCGCATCCTCGGTCGCATGGTCGCCTCCAAGTTGCTCGTGGCGCCAGCCGAACCATCCAGTGCCCAACGTGGCACAACTACGTGCCGGCTCCATCACCGATCATCAGCCTGCGACTCACCCATGAACAGGGCCGTTGGGCCTCACCTCGACCGGGTCTGAAGGTCAAGGGTTGGGTGTTCGCGGCGGTCGCCACATACAAGGTGCGCCCTGACGCTGCCGATCAGACTCCCTGGACCGGCCTCTTCTTCACTCTGGATGGACATGGCTTCGAAGAACAAGGACTCCATCTGGAGGGAGTGGATGGTGTCTCGGCCGATCGCGCCTGACGAGCTCCGGCTCTTGGCAGGCCGAACCCGGGCCCCAACCCGAGGACTGGACCGGCCTGACATGATGCTCAGGTGAGTCCGAGCGGTGACGACCACCCGCACGCCAAGGGCCAAGGACGGCCCGATCAAGCGACGGGTGAGGAAGCGCGCAGCGCGCTTCGTGAGCGGTGTGGCCGGCGAGGTCGCCATGGACCGGATCCGGGCCCAGCGCCTCTCGCCCATCAGTGATCCCTCGACCGTGGGTCGCATCGTGCCGGTCGACGAGGACGAGGAGCACTACTGGACCTTGCCCTCGTTCGAGCCCTCCGGCTCAACCAGACCGCCGTGGTCCTGCGCCGGCCCGAGGCCTCAGCCGGCGGGCGCGGGGCCGCGGTCAGCGGCGCACCTCGGTCATCACCTTCTCGGCGTCGCGGAGGTCGGTGAGCCCCGCCGGCGGAAGCGTCATTCTCGAGGCAATAGCTATCGGATTCCGGGAGCTGTTGCCTCGCGAATGAAGGCGTCCGTGGCAGGGCCACGCTCCGTGGCGGGCGCGACCGGCGAGGGGGCGGCCCTCAGCTCGCCGTCGGTGCGCCGGGCTGGTAGGTGCCGAAGGCCCACACGTTGCCCTCGACGTCCCGGGTCGAGAAGTCCCGCGAGCCGTAGTCCTGGTCGGTGGGGGCCATGACGATGTCGGCGCCGGCGGCGACGGCCCGCTCGTAGAGGCCGTCGGGGTCGTCGGTGACCAGGTAGACGCACTGCGGGCCCAGCGAGAACGGACTGGCGGGTTGGCGGGTGCTGACCATCACCATCCCGTTGCCCCAGCGCAGCTCGGCGTGCACGACGGTGTCGCCCTCGCCGCGGTGGATCTCGTGGACGGTGAGGCCGAACGCCTTCTGCAGGTGGTCGATGGCGCCGTCGGCGTCCTCATAGGTGAGCGTGGGGACGACGGCCGGGGTGAACGGTTCAGGATCGGTGGTCATGCACGAACGGTACGACGCGTCCTTCCCGGTCGTCTTGGACGAATGGGAACGCTCAGCCGGGATCGGCCAGGCCGAGGATCCCCGGCTCGACCGACGTTCGCAACGTCGTCGGCGTGAGCCCACCGAGGTCCTGGAAGTCCCGGATCAGATGGCTGTGGTCGGCGTAGCCGCATCGGGCCGCGATCATCGCGATCGCGTCGTCGTCCGAGGCCGGATCGCCCAGCAGCTGCACCGCCCGGTGGAAGCGGAGGACCCGAGCCGCCGCCTTCGGGGCGAGGCCCACCTGGCGGTGGAAGCGGCCGGACAGGTGTCGGCGGCTCCATCCCACCTCGTCGGCCAGGTCGCCGACGGAGACCGTGCCGTCGGTGGCCTGCAAGCGCCGCCACGCCCTGGTCACCTCGCGGTCGGGCTCGGGCCCGTCGGCCACCGCGGCGCCGAGCACCTGGTCGAGCAGGGCGAACCGGCTCGCCCACTCCGGCGCCGACGCCAGCCGGTCGACGAGCCGATCGGCGTCGCGGCCGAGGAGGGCGTCGAGCGGCACGGCCTGGTTCGTCAGCTCTGACATGGGGAGCCCGAGCAGCCGGTGGGCACCGAGCGGCGTGAGATCCACCTGGACGCCGTGCTGGCGCCCGCCGTGCTGGGTGACGGCGGCGGCATCGCTGAGGCCGGCGACGAACGAGCGGTGACGCCCGAGCTCGCGGCGGCCGGTCAGGAAGCCGACGTCGATGGGCTCGCCGAAGCTGAGGATGAGGACGACGCCGCCGTGAGGCACTTCGCGTCGGCGCACCGGGGCGGCGAAGCGCTCCTCGTACCCGCAGTACCGCAGTACCACGTCGTGGAGGCCGGGCCCGGGCGCCTCACGGGTGGCAGTCCGCCAAGCCCCGTCCTGATCGGCGGCACCGTCCTCGACGATCGTCGGCCCAGCCATGTGCGAACGCTATCGACCCGCTCTTCGGCGGGGCGATCGTTCTTGGCAGGAGACGCACCGCCGGCCCGGCGTCTCCTGCCATGAACAGACCGGGGCGCGAACAGACGCGCTCCCTCAGCGTCGCACCTCGTCGAGGTCACGCTGGGCGGCGCGCAGGTCGGTTATCGCGGTGCGCACCGCTTCTCGCAGCAGGTCCAGCGCCTCCACGTCCGTGCTGCCGGCGACGGTGCCGGTGCGGCCCCAGTCAGCGGCGGGAACCCGGGCGGCGACGTCGGCGAAGCCGGTGACGGTGGCCTCGAGGTGGGACAGCTCGGTGGAGAGGCCGGCGTGGACGGGCGGCCATTCGCGGGCGCCGGGATCCATGACGGCCGGCGCCAGTACCGGCTGGTCGTGGTGGAGCACCTGGTCGAGGGCCTGGTGCAACATCGTGAGCG
>CAYYIA010000014.1:0-13570 GCA_964471875.1 uncultured Acidimicrobiia bacterium | reverse complement strand
CTGCGCAAAGCGGCCGAGGGAGAGTGAGTTCCCGTTCCCGGTTCCCAGTCTCCAGTTTCCAGGTTCGATACCCCGTTGGAGGTCCGTCCTCTCCTGCTGGTGACTGGTGACTTCTTCTGTCAGCCTGGCGACTGGCGACTGGCGACTGGCGACTTCTTCTGCAACTCCCTCCACACCTTCTCCGGCGTGAACGGCGGCTTTGTCAGTCGGATCCCTACCGCGTGATGGACGGCGTTGGCGATTGCGGGTAGGGGGCCGTTGATGCCGATCTCGGCCACCGACTTGGCACCCATCGGCCCGGTGGGCTCGTAGGAGTCGAGCAGCATCACGGTCATCGGAGGCAGGTCGACGGCGCCGGGGATCTTGTAGCGGGCCAGGTCGGGGTTGCGGGTGCGGCCCCGGACGGTGAACTGCATCTCCTCGGTGAGGGCGTATCCGATGCCGTTGGCGATGGCGCCCTCCACCTGCCCCTCGGTCATGATCGGATTGATCGGGGTGCCGCAGTCGACGGCGGCAAGGAAGTCGGTCACGCGGATCAGGCCGGTCTCGACATCCACCTCGACTTCGGCGAAGGTGGCCATGAACGGCGGGGGCGACGATTCGGGGACGAATGAGGCCGTCGCCGCGATCTGGGCGGGGTCGGGTCCGTAGTACGAGCGCTTTCCGATGTCGGCGAGCGACACGGACCGCTGCCGTCCCTCGATGTGGCCTTCGACGATGCCGAGGTCGGCGGGATCGGTCTCGAGGATGCGTCCGGCGACGGCAAGAATGCGATCGCGCACCTGCATCGCCGCCAACTCGACCGCCTTGCCGGACACATAGGTGGTCGATGACGCATACGCCCCTGTGTCGAACGGTGTGAGGTCGGTGTCGGCGGCAATGACAACGATCGCCTCGACTCCGACACCGAGGACCTCTGCGGCGATCTGGGCCAGCACGGTGTCGGAGCCGGTGCCGAGGTCGGTGGAGCCGGTGAGCAGGGTGAACGAGCCGTCGTCGTTCATCGAGATGGTGGCCGACGCCATGTCGACGAGAGCGATGCCGGATCCCTGCATGTGCACCGACATGCCCACCCCGCGCCGCAGCGCCCCGGTGCCGGGGGTGCGGGCGCGGCGCTCCGACCATCCAAACCGCTCGGCGCCCCGCCGGAGACACTCCTCCAGGGCGCACGAGGTGATCACCTGCGGGGTTCCCTTGCGACCCTCGCCGAGCTCTTCGAAGATCGGCGAGGTCTCCCCCGTGCGGATGTGGTTGCGCAGCCGCAACTCGACGGGATCGATCCCCAACTGATTGGCGATGTCGTCCATGGCCGTCTCGAGGGCGAACGAGCCCTGGGTGCCTCCGTAGCCGCGGTAGGCGCCGGCTACCGGAAGCGTCGTGTACACCACCCGTCCGTCGAAGGCGATGTGGGGGGCCTTGTTGTAGAGGGGAAGCGTCTTCGAGCCGGTGTTCGACAGCACGGTGAGCCCGTGCGCGCCGTACGCACCGGTGTTGGAGATGGCGTCCATCCCGATCGCCCTGAGCACGCCGTCCTTGGCGGCACCGAGTCGGACGCGGATGCGCATCGGGTGGCGAGTTCGCGCGGAGACGAACTCTTGCTCGCGGGTATATTCGAACCGGGCGGGGCGGCCGGTGCGCAGCGTGACGAGCGCGGCGACATCCTCGACGAGCACCTCCTGCTTCACCCCGAAGCCGCCGCCGAGGCGCGGCTTGATCACGCGAACGCGGTGGATGGGGAGGTCGAGGAGTCGGGCGACGATCCGTCGCACATGGAACGGCACCTGCGTGCTGGAGAGGATCACCAGCCGACCATCGGGATCGAGGTGGCTGAGCACCACATGCGGTTCGAGGGGTGCATGCTGGGCGTACTGGGTTTCGATCGTGGTCTCGGCCGTGACGGCGGACTCGGCGAGGCCGGCGGCGAGGTCGCCCACTTTGGCCCCGATCACCGACACCACGTTGTGGGCCGCATCCCACACGTCGAGGCAGTCGTCCTCATCGTGGATCACGGGCGCCCCGGATGCCAGGGCGGCATCGATGGACAGGACCGGGGTCAGTTCCTCGAAGTCGACGGCGATGAGCGCAGCCGCCTCGCGGGCCGCAGCTGCGGTGTCGGCGGCGACGGCTGCGACGCGGTCGCCGACGAATCGCACCTTGGTGTCGAACATGCGCGTGTCGTACGGGCTCGGCTCGGGAGCGCCTTGCCCCGCGGTCGTGTACCGTATCGACGGCGTGTTGTGATGGGTGAGCACACATGCCACCCCGGGATGGGCTTCCGCGGCGGAGGTGTCGATGCTGCGGATGCGAGCGTGCGCCAGGGGACTCGTGAGCAGTGCGATGTGGAGCATGCCGGGGAGTTCGACATCGCCGGCGAACACCGGCTTGCCGGTGACGAGAGCCCGCCCGTCGACCTTGCGCTCGCTGACCCCGACCACGGTGAACTTCGCGGCTTCACTCATGGCGGGCCTCGCGCAGCAGCGCTGCCGCGGTCAGGATCGCCGCCACCGGTTTGGCGTAACCGGTGCACCGGCAGTACGAGCCGGCCAGGGCGCGACGCACCTCGGTCTCGGTGGGGTCGGCTTCGTTCGCCAGCAGGTCGAGGGCGGTCATGAGCATTCCCGGGGTGCAGAACCCGCATTGCACAGCTCCGGCGTCGAGAGCGGTGAACTGCAGCGGATGGAGTCCGGCCGGGCTCTCCAGGCTCGCCACCGTGCGGATCTCGGCACCGTCCACCTGGGCGGCGAACACCAGGCACGCATTCACGGCTCGCCCATCGAGGAGGACCGCGCACGACCCGCAGTCGCCGCGATCGCAGCCGTTCTTCACACTCGTATACCCCAGGCTCCGGAGCACGTCCATGACGCATTCGCCGGGGTCGATCTCGGCCTCGCGGCGGGTGCCGTCGACGGTGAGGGTGATCTTCATGTCAGGCGCTCGGCGATCTCGGTGAGGCAACGCCGCACCAGTACTTCGGCGAGCACCCGCCGGTACTCGGCTGTGGCGCGTTCGTCGCTGCGCGCCGGCACCGCCGCTGCTGCCATGTGCGCTGCAGCCTGGATCACCTCCGGGGTGAGCGTCCGACCGGCGAGATGGACCTCGACGTCGTTCATCGAGGCGCCCACCGCAGGCGTCTCGCCCACGACGACCCGCGCCGCCCGTATCGCGTCCTGGTCGTCGAGGTCGATACGGCAAGCGCAATTGAGGATGGCGAGTTCGAAGGCGGTGCGGGTGAACTTGCGGAAGGCCGTTCCCGACCGGGGCGACGGCTGCGGGATGGTCACCGCGGTGATGACGAGTGGTGTGCGGTGACGGCCCTCGCGATAGAACCCCGCCAGCGATTGGGTGTGTGCCGATCCGTCGTTCCAGGTGACCGTGGCGTCGAGGGCGAGCAGCACCGGGATCACGTCGGAGAGGCGTCCCCGGGCGAGGTGCCCGCCGATGGTGGCCCGGTTGCGGAGGAGGGGCGACCCCACCTCGAGGAGCATGGTCCCGATCACCCCGTCGGCCATCGTCGTCACCCGCGAGTCCGCGAGCATGGCGGTGAGGGTGGTGGTCGCTCCGATGCGAACGCCACCCCGATACGACTCGATGCCGGAGAGCGCGAGCACGGTGAGATCGACCATGTCGACTGCCTGAGCGGGGGGGTGCAGCATGACGTCGGTGCCCCCGGACACCGGGACGGCTCCGGCGCGTACGGCCGCCACCGCCGCAGCCAGATCGGGCGGGCGGACGAAGCGCGACACGTTCGCGATCGACACGCTCTGACTGTATGGGAGCCATGCCCCCCGCGGGGGGGTCTTTCGGCCCGGTCTGGGCGACATCCGGCGCTACCCGGGCCACCCCCGGCGGTGTGACGATGCGCCGAGTAGGAGTCAGAGGGTCGGTTCGTGCCGCCCGAGATACGAGGGAGAACCCCAAATGCGCAGCTTTGCCGGGCGGGACATCCTGTCCCTGAAGGACTTCGAGCATGGCGAGTTCATGCAGGTATTCGACGTGGCCGAGGACCTCGAGCCCATTGCCCGGTCGCGGCGCAACGGCGATCTTCTCGCCTCCAAGACCCTGGTGACGGCGTTCTATCAGCCTTCCACCCGCACTCGTCTGGCACATGAGGCGGCGATGCATCGCCTCGGCGGGCACGTGGTCGGCTTTGCCGATCCGAAGATGACCAGGGCCGGCGACTTCTACCAGGAGTCGATCAAAGACACCGTCCACATGTTGGAGTACTACGGCGACGCCATCGTGATGCGTCACTTCCAGCAGGGTGCTCCAGCCGAGGCGGCGCGTTGGGCGAGCGTCCCGGTCATCAATGCCGGTGATGGCTGGGGGGAGCATCCCACCCAGGTGCTCACCGATCTGTACACCGTGCTGAAGGAACGGGGCACGATCGACGGGCTCACCTTCCTCTGCATCGGTGACATGCGCATGCGGACGATGCACTCGCTCGGGTACGCCCTCACCCAGTTCGATGCTCAGGCGTTCTTCGTGGCTCCTCCCGACATGTCCCTCACTCCGGAGTTCAAGGCGGACCTGGCGAGCCGTGGGCTGGTCTTCCGTGAGGCCGAACACGTCGCCGAGGTCATCGGTGAGGCAGATGTGATCTACATGGAGCCGGTGGTGCAGGCCGACTACACCCAGAGCCGGGTGGAGTCGGGTGGAGCCACCCGGCCGACGACCCCCGACAACTACCGGGTCACCAAGGATCTGCTCAAGAGGGCACGCACCGACTCGATCATCCTGCACTCGCTGCCCCGCATGGACGAGCTGCCGGAAGATGTCGATGCCACCCGCCATGCCCGGTACTGGGAAGAGGCATTCAACGGGGTCGTGATGCGCATGGCCCTGCTCGCGCTGGTTCTCGGCGCCACCGAGTGAAAGGGGTTCGATGATGCGCACCGGACTACGCGGCCGTGATCTGATCACCTGTCAGGAGTGGACGAAGGGCGAGATCGACACCGTGATGGAAGTGGCGCTCGACCTGAAGCGCCGCCGCGCCCTCGGTCAACCCCATGCGTTGCTCGACGACAAGGTGCTGGCGATGCTGTTCTTCTTCTCCAGCACCCGCACCCGGGCCTCGTTCGAGGCGGGCATGGCGCAACTCGGTGGCCACGCCCAGTTCATCGAGTCGAAGACGACCCAGATCGCCCACGGCGACACCGCCAAGGAGATCGGGGAGATCCTGGGCCGGTACAACGACGGGATCGCCATCCGCCATGTGGATTGGAAGGTCGGCAACGGCTACCTGCGTGAGGTGGCAGCCGCCTCGCGAGTGCCGGTGCTGAACATGCAGTGTGACCTCTATCACCCCTTCCAGGCGCTGGCGGATCTGCTGACGATCGTCGAGGAGAAGGGTGACCCTCGCGGGCTCACCATCGACGTCTCCTACGCCTATGCCGCTTCCTATCAGAAGCCGATGAGCGTGCCGATCAGCCTGATCCTGCTGCTCACCCGGTTTGGTGCCAACGTCCGCTTGACCCGGCCCCCCGAGTTCCGGCTCCACCCCGAGTTCATGGATCAGGCCGCGGAGAACGCCCGGCGTGCCGGGGGTTCGCTGGAGGTGCTCGAAGACTTCGACGCCGGGTTCCGCGGAGCCGACGTGGTGTATCCGAAGTCGTGGGGATGCCTTCTCGAGACCGGTGATGCCGCAGCGTCGGCCACCATCTCGAAGAAGTACAGCGACTGGATCTGCGATGAACGCCGTATGGGCCTCGCTGCCGACGACGCCATCTACATGCACTGTCTGCCAGCCGATCGCGGGATCGAGGTCACCGATGCCGTCATCGATGGCCCGCAGAGCGTGGTGTACGACGAGGCGGAGAATCGTCTCCACGTGCAAAAGGCCGTCATGGCCCTCACGATGTAGGCGGACATGGACCACGTCCTCGCTCTCCGGTGTCTGCTGTGCGGCACGGAGCATCGCCCCGATGAGGTCGCCTATGTCTGTCCCGCTCACGGCAACGATGGGGTCCTCGACGTCCTCTACGACTATGACCTGATCGGTAGCCGTACCGCCCGCGAGTCGGTGGCGGACGGCTCGGGGATGTGGCGCTTCCGCACCCTGCTCCCGGTGGAGCCATCGACCGCGGTGCCGCCGCTCCTCGTCGGTGACACCCCGCTCGTCGATGCCCCTCGTCTCGCCACCGCTGCCGGGGTGGCGCGGGTCTGGGTAAAGGATGAGGGCCGTCAACCCACCGCGTCGCTGAAGGACCGCGCTTCGGCGATGGCGGTGGCCAAGGCGGCCGAACGCGGCATCGACACCATCGTCACCGCCAGCACCGGCAACGCCGCCGCGGCCCTGGCCGGGATGTGCGCTGCCGCTGCGGTGCGAGCTGTGATCTTCGTCCCTGCATCCGCACCTCCGGCAAAGATCGCCCAGCTTCACGCCTTTGGGGCTGCGGTGGTGCTCGTCGATGGCAGCTACGACGATGCGGTGGCGCTCTCGATGAGGGCAGCCCGGGACCGCGGCTGGTACAACCGCAACACCGGCTTCAACCCCTACATGACCGAGGGGAAGAAGACCGTCGTGTACGAGATCTGCGAAGCGCTCGGCTGGGAGGCCCCCGACGTGATCGCGGTCGGTGTGGGCGACGGGAGCATCATCGGGGGACTCCACAAGGGACTGCGCGACCTGTTGGCACTCGGCTGGATCGATCGGATGCCGCGACTCCTCGGGGTCCAGGCCGCTGGCAGCGCCTACCTCGCGGATGCATGGCGCTTCGGCGAGGACGTCACGACCAAGCCGGCCATCGTGGCGACCACCGTCGCCGACAGCATTGCTGCGGGTCTTCCCCGGGATCGGGTGAAGGCGATGGCGGCGGTGCGCGACACCGGCGGCCTGTTCGTGACGGTGAGTGACGAGGAGATCCTCGCCGCGATCCCGGCAGTGGCCAGGGGTTGTGGGGTGTTCGGCGAGCCGGCTGCTGCCGCCTCGTGGGCGGGATTGCGAGCCGCAGTCGACCAGGGCGCCGTCGGGGGTGCCGATGGCGTGGTGGTCATGAGCACCGGAAGCGGCCTCAAGGATGTTGCCTCGGCCTCGCGGGGAGCGATCGCGGCGGGCATCACCGCGTTGCAGGTCCGATCTGATGGCCGTGATCTCGAAGATGTCCTCGACCAACTGGAGTAGCGATGATCGATCTGCACGGTGACGCCGCGGTCCTGGAACGAGCGGTGGGTCGCGCTGTCGAGCGCGGCATCGCCATTCCCACCCTCGCCCAGATGCGCGACCCCTCCCTTGTCCCTTCCGATGTGAAGCATCGGCTGGGCGGTGTGGGGCTCTGGGACACCGATCCCCTCAACCTGTTCCGCATCTCCTGGCACAACGAGCCTGTCACTTCTGGCGGCGGATTCGGGCCGGTCAACGCCTTGGAGATCCCGTCATCACTCTCCGGGGTCGATGCCCGCATCGTCGCTCTGGTCGGCAAGTGGTTCCCCACCGGTGCCCACAAGGTGGGAGCGGCTTTTGGGTGCCTCGTGCCACGTCTCGTCACCGGTGGGTTCGATCCGACACGGCAGCTCGCCGCCTGGCCATCGACCGGCAACTACTGCCGCGGAGGAGCGTTCGATTCGCGGCTGCTGGGGTGCGCCGCGCTCGCCATTCTCCCTGAGGGGATGAGTCGGGAGCGGTTCACCTGGCTCGAGGAGATCGGGTCCGAAATCATCAAGACGCCCGGGTCGGAGAGCAACGTCAAGGAGATCTTCGACGAGTGCCACCGGCTGCGCGCCTCCGGCCGGGACGTGGTGATCTTCAACCAGTTCGACGAGTTGGGCAACTACCTCTGGCACTACTCGGTGACCGGACCTGCCATGGCCGAGGCCGCGGCGGCATTGGCTCCGGGGGCTTCCGTGGCCGGGGTGGTGCTTGCCACCGGCTCGGCTGGCACCATCGCCTCCGGTGACTTCGTGAAGCAAGCGCATCCGGGCGCCCGCATCGCAGCCGCCGAGGCTTTGCAGTGCCCGACGATGCTGCGCAATGGGTACGGGTCGCATCGCATCGAGGGCATCGGCGACAAGCACATCCCGTGGATTCACAACGTGCGCAACACCGACGCCGTGGTCGCTGTGGACGATGCCGACCCCATGGCGGTGCTTCGTCTGTTCAACGAGGATGCCGGCCGCAAGAGGCTGATCGCCGAGGGGGTACCAGCCGATCTCGTGGAGCGACTGGGGCTGTTCGGAATCAGCGGCATCGCCAATCTCATGGCCTCGATCTCCTTCGCCAAGCAGTTCCATCTCGGCTCCGACTCCGTGGTGCTCACCGTGCTCACCGACTCCGTGGACCTCTACCACAGCCGCGTCGCCGAGCTCCATGACGCCGAGGGTGTGTTCACCGCAGAGCGGGCCGCGACCACCTATCGCGACAGCCTGCTCGGCCAGGGCACCGATCACACGCTGGTGCTCGACGATGAGAGCCGGCGCCGCATCCACAACCTGAAGTACTTCACCTGGGTGGAGCAGCAGGGCAAGACCGTGGCGGAACTCGATGCGCAGTGGGAACCCGGGTACTGGGAGGCGACTCAGGCTCAGGCCCCGGAGATCGACCGCCTCATCGAGGCGTTCAATCGACGCGTGGCAGCCACGTGACCGGGGCGAGCCTTCCCGGCAACGTCACTCCGGGGATGGTGTGCGCCCACCACCACCTGTACTCGGCGCTGGCCCGAGGGATGCCGGCCCCGCCGCGCCAGCCGACGTCGTTTCCGGAGATCCTGGAACTCGTGTGGTGGCGCCTCGACACCGCGCTGGACCTCGAGATGATCCGTTGGTCGGCGATGCTCGGTGCGCTCGAAGCGCTGGCCTGCGGCACCACGGCCATCGTCGACCATCACGAGTCTCCCCATGCCATCGAAGGCTCCCTCGATGTGATCGCGGCGGCGTGCGCCGAGGTTGGGGTGCGGGCGGTGTGCGCATACGGGGTCACCGACCGCCATGGGACCGATGGCGCCCGGCGCGGGCTCGAGGAGAACCGCCGATTTCTCGCCGCAGGGGGTCGCGGTCTGGTGGGAGTCCACGCCGCCTTCACCTGTTCCGATGAGACGCTTGCCGCGGCGGCGGGACTGGCGGAGGACCTTGGTGTGGGCGTCCACATCCATGTCGCCGAAGACGCGATCGACCGCGAGGCACCCGATCGGCTGCGTCATCTCTCCAGCGACACGTGGGTGCTCGCTCATGGAGTCCACCTCGGCGATGGCTCCGGGATGCGCGGAACGGTGGTGCACAACCCTCGCTCGAACCTCAACAATGCCGTCGGCTACGCCCGTCCCATCCGCTTTGGCAACCGGGTGGCGCTGGGGACCGATGGCATCGGGGCGGACATGCTCGAGGAGTTCCGCCTGGCCTTTGTGCTCGATCGGTCGGCGGATGTGACCGCGGCTCCGACGCGCGCGTGGTCGTGGCTGGAGGCGGGGCGGGCGCTGGTTCCCGCTGCCGCCACCGATCGGGTCACCTGGTCGTATCCCGACATGGAGCCCTGGCACCTCGCCTACACGACCGGGGTCCGTCCGATGGAGATCGAGGTCGATGGACAGACGGTGTGGCGCGATGGCGCCCCCACGCGGGTCGATCCGGCGGAGATCCGGGCCAAGGCGGCGGAGCAAGCCGCGCGACTGTTCGAGCGGCTCTAGGAGGAGGTCAGCATGCAGCCGGCACTCACCCCCTGGCCACTTCGGGTGCTCCTGGGGCGCGCCGCGCGCGAGTGGGAGAGCCGCCATCGCATTTTCGATCTGCCCGCGGGAAAGATGCACCACGCCGATCCGACCGCCGACATGACGGCCATCGTCGGTGGGTGCACCGTGGCCACTCCGATCGGCCCGGCGGCGGGTCCGCACACCCAGCTGGCGCAGAACATCGTGGCGGGGTGGCTGGCCGGTGCCCGGGTCTTCGAACTGAAGACCGTCCAGGTGCGCGACGATCTCGAAATCCCGCGTCCCTGCATCGACGTCGAGGGTGTCGGCTACAACGTCGAATGGAGCCAGGAGCTCCGCATCGCCCAGTCGCTCGAGGAGTACGTCAAGGCGGCGATGGCGCTGCAAATCCTCGGGGGATGGGAGGGCCTGCGGCCGGTGATCGGCTCGCCCGGACCGCACCTGTTCGACATGTCGGTGGGCTACGACCTCGCCGGCATCCGTTCTCCGGAGATGGCGGGGTTCATCTCCGGCCTGCTCGATGCCGGCGCGGTGATAGATCGCCTTCGCGTTGCGATTCCCGAGCCATTTGTCGAATGGCGCGAGGCGACCTTCCCCACCCGCATCGTGGGCGGTGTCACCCTGTCCACCTTCCACGGTTGTCCGCCGGATGAGATCGAAGCGATCGCCCGGCACCTCATGACCGAGTACGGCCTCGACGTCGTGGTCAAGCTCAATCCGACACTTCTCGGCGTCGACGCGGTTGCCGGCATCCTCCATCGGCTCGGCTACGACTCGGTGGTGCTCGATCCCGATGCGTTCGAGGCCGATCTGCAGTACGAGCGGGCCCTGCAGATGATCACTTCGCTGCGGTCGTTCGCCGTCGGCCAGGGACGATCGGTGGGGATCAAGCTCACCAACACCCTGGTGGTACGCAACACCCGGGATCGCCTCCCCGGCGACAGCATGTACCTCTCAGGGAAGCCGCTCCATGTGATCGCCGTCACCCTGCTCGATCGGCTCGTCGGCGACCTCGACGGCCTTCTCGGTGTTGGCCCCGAGCCCGGGCCGGTCCCGGTGTCGTTCTCTGCGGGTATCGATCGCGACAACGTCACCGCGGCCGTCGCTCTCGGTATGGCCCCGGTCACCATGTGTACCGCCCTCCTCAAGCCGGGGGGTTACGGCAACGTCTCCGGGATGCTCAACGTGCTCGCCCGGGACATGCACGAGGGCGGGTGCCCGAGTCTCGGTGATCTGGTTCGGCTCCGCGACGAGGCGGCGCGCCAGGCCGGCCACCGCGACGCCGTGGCCGCCTACGCAGCTGCCCTCGACGGTGAAGCGGGAGCCCGCCGGTACTCGCTGGCAGCGGCGACTCCGAAGTTGCGGCAGGTCGATCGCACACTCGAGACCTGGGACTGCGTGTCGTGCAACCTCTGTGTCACCGTGTGTCCCAACGACGCCATGCTCCACCTCGCCACCCCCGAGGGTGCCGGCATGACCGAGAAGTGGCAGTACTTCTGCCTTGCCGAGTGGTGCAATGACTGCGGCAACTGCACCACCTTCTGCCCGGAATGGGGTGACCCGTCGCGGGTCAAGCCTCGGCTGTTCCTCGATCGGGAGACCTTCGTCGCCGATGCCGGTCCTGGGTACCTGCTGGTGGGCGCGGGTGGCGAGTTGACGATGGAGGTCCGGGAACCTGCGGCTCCGGATGATCCCGATCGGCTGGCACGCTTCCTCCGCGGTGACGAGGGAGTCCCGGTGCGCACACCGGATCTGGTCGGCTGATTCGGCGGTTCAGCAGTCGGCGACGGCTGACAGCGCCTTGCAGATCAGCCGATGCGGGTTGTCGAGGGCTCCGATCCTGCTGGCGAGCGCGGCGCGTCGTACCAGTTGCAGGTTGTCGAACGAGGCGACGCAGTCGGACTTCAGTCCCTCGGACCTGCCGAGGGGGATCTCCGTCGGAATGCCGCGGATCGACCGTGTGACCGGCGCACACACGATGCGGTTCAACACGGCTGCGGATCCGGATCGCGAAACGATGAGCACCGGTCGTCGCTTGTCCTCGGCTTCCGCCCACCAGATCTCGCCCTGATGCGGTGTCACCAGGGTTCCTCCTCGATCATGGCGATCGTGGCCGCGTCGGCCCAGGCGAGTTCTTCCGCGGTCTCCGGCATCCGTCGATAGCCCTCGAGGATCGCCTCACCGATCCGTTTGCGACGCTGAGTGTCCACGACGAACTCCAGTGCCTGCCGCACGGCGTCGGAGCGTGACTCGAACACCCCTTCGGTCACGAGGTCGTCGACGGCAGCCACCAATGCATCGTCCAAGCGTGCCACGACCTGGGCCATGGGGGAAGCATAGCGATGTGTAATGCGAAGTGGGATGCGCTAGGCGGGTAGCGACTCCGCCATGAGGCGGTGAAGCCGGGCATCGGGTGCGGGCCGGGCACCGATGTGCTCGATCACCCACGACGACAGCAGGGTGGCGAAGGTGGCAGCCTCCATCACCTTGCCGGAGCGCAGATAGTGGGCGAGGAACGCACCGGCGAACGAGTCGCCGGCACCCGTGGCGTCGACAAGGGCATTCGGTCCCGGTGGGATGTGGCGGATCTCCTCGTTGAGGACGAGGGCGCCGTCGGCGTCGAGTTTGAGGATGACGAGTGCGCCGGGGTACAACTCGGCGAGGTGCCGGGCGATCCTCTCGGGATCCTCTTCGCCGGTGAGCACCCGGCCTTCTTCCTTGTTGGGGAGCAGGAAGTCGATGCCGAGGTCGCCGGTGACCTCGATGAAGGCCTCGACGCCCATCTCGCTGATCTGCTGGAACGAGGCCGGGTCGAACGACAGGGTGGCGCCGGCCCGCTGCGCCAGGCGCGCCGCCTCCCGGGCGGCGGAGCGCGGAGGATCGGTGAAGAACGACCAGGCGCTGAGGTGGAGATGGTTGGCACCGGTGATCGCGCTGCGCGGCAGCTCCGAGGGGAGCAGGAAGAAGTCTGCGCCGTGACCGGAGACCATGGAGCGTTCGCCGGTGTGGTCGACGAACACGGCCACCGACCCGGTGGAGTGGTTGTCGCTCTCCACGAAGTGACGGGTCACCCCCTCCGCATCGAGGTCCTCTTGGGCAAGAAGGCCGAATCGGTCACGGCCGATCTTGCCGATGAAGTGACTGGGCAGCCCGCAGCGCGCTGCCCACACCGCCACGTTGGCGGCACTGCCACCAGGCATGAGCAGCACTTCGCCGAAGGTGTCGCCGCCCTTGAGGAGCTCGGTGTTGGTGCGGATCAGGACGTCCCAGGCGAAGTCGCCGATCACACACAGCTTGGTGGTCACGCCGCCACGCTACCCGGGAGGGGCGAGCGTGGAGACCTCTTCCGTCATGGCGGCGACGGGAGCACCTTCCCGCTGAGGTTTCACACCAAGGACACACGTCGCTCTGCGAGACTCGGCCCGTGAAGGCACGGGTGCTCGTGGTGGACGACGACCGGCGCATTGCGGCATCGGTGCGCCGCTCGCTTGCCTACGAGGGCCACGAGGTGTTTGTCGCTCACGACGGTCCGGCGGCCCTGGAGGCGGTGCGCGAGGTTGGTCCCGATCTGATCGTGCTCGACGTGATGCTCCCCGGCTTCGACGGCATCGAGGTGCTGCGCCGGGTTCGGGCCACGGGTAATCCTGTGACGGTCTTGATGCTGACCGCCCGCACCGAGGTCCCTGATCGGGTGGAGGGACTTGACGCCGGGGCCGACGACTACCTGGTCAAGCCCTTTGCCCACGAGGAGTTGGTGGCCCGGGTTGCCGCCCTGCTGCGTCGGGCGGAGCCGCGTGATCGCGATCGGCTGCAATGCGGTCCGCTCACGCTGGACATCGGCGCCATGGAGGCTCGGTTCGATGGCACTGCGGTGGACCTCACAACCCTCGAGTTCCGTCTTCTCGAGTACCTGGTGCGGAATCAGCGACTCGTCC
>CAYYIA010000013.1:0-13662 GCA_964471875.1 uncultured Acidimicrobiia bacterium | reverse complement strand
AGGCGCTCGCCGAGAAGGCCTAGATCTCGCCTGGATCCGGCGGCTTGAACTCGGGGTGCTCGACCTCTTCGACGTTGACGTCGCGGAAGGTGAGCACCCGAACGCTCTTGAGGAAGCGAGCCGGCCGGTACATGTCCCACACCCATGCATCCTCGAGTTCTATCTCGAAGAACACCGATCCACCGGCCTCGCGAGTGGTGAGGTCGACGCGATTGGCCAGGTAGAACCGGCGCTCGGTCTCGATCACGAACCGGAACATGGGAAGTACGTCGTGGTACTCCCGATAGATCTGCAGCTCGACGTCGGACTCGTACCGCTCGAGATCTTCTTCGCTCACGGAGGCTCCTGGCAGGGACGGGGCCGGTAGATCATCCATCCTAGCCCCGGGGCCGTGCAGACGGCCCGGTGTTCGCTCACGTTGTACCGCACGCAGGCGACGGTGCCTAGAGCCCTCCCCAACGCGAGGGGGGCCACACCCGGAGAAACGCCCTGCCGATGATGTCGCCTACCGGTACCGTGCCGAAGCGACGACTGTCCTCGCTCTGATTGCGGTTGTCGCCCATCACGAACACCTCGCCGTCGGGGACGGTCAGAGGTCCGAATGCGGGCATCTGGGAACCGGGCCGCAGGTAGGGCTCATCGATGGCCACCCCATCGACATAGACGACATTGCCTCGGATCTCGATGGTCTCGCCGCCTGTGGCGATGACCCGCTTGATGAGCGCGGTGTCCGGTGTGCTCACACCGAGAGCTTCCCCGATGTTGCGCACCACCGCGCCGAGGAACGACTCACCATCCTCGTGTGGGACGAGAGGCGAGTCGAAGACGATCACGTCGCCGCGTGCCGGCTCGCCGAACCGATAGGCAAGCTTGTTGACCATCACCCGATCGCCCTCGAGCAACGTGTCGCGCATCGATGCCGACGGGATGAAGAACGCCTGGACGAGAAACGTCTTGATGACGACCGCGACGACGAGGGCGACCACGATGAGGATCGGGAGCTCTTTCCAGAACGACCGCGCCGCATCCTTGCGGACGCCCCGTGAGCGCGCCCCCTCGCGCAACCGGTCGATGGAGTCCCCATCGCCGAAAGGATCGGTGGCAGCGCCGTCGAGCGGGGAGTCGTCCGGATTCACGGAGCGACGATACCGCCACAGACGCTTCGTAGGCGCACCGACCGCTCCGTCGGCGCGGGCACGACCGTTCGCTAGTCGCGCTTCTCCTTGATGCGGGTGGCCCGGCTTCCCACGCGATCGCGCAGGTAGTAGAGCTTGGCACGCCGCACATCGCCCTTCCGCACCACTTCGATCGAGGAGATGATCGGGGCGTGAACCGGGAAGACGCGCTCCACGCCGACGCCGAAGGACAGCTTGCGCACCGTAAAGGTCTCGCGCAGGCCGCCGCCATCGCGGGCAATGACATTGCCTTCGAACGTCTGGATGCGCTCACGGCCGCCCTCCACGACGCGAACGTTCACCTTTACGGTGTCCCCCGGCCCAAAGGGCGGGATGTCGTCGCGCAGGTACGCGCCTTCTACATGGTCGAGCGTGTTCATGGGAGCCGTCCTCAGCAGAGCGCACGGACGGATGTCCGGCGGCGGCGCATGTTAGCGGTCGGATCGATCGTCCGGGAAATCGGGAAGCAGGTCGGGTCGACGCTCCCTGGTGCGCCGCATCCGCTGTTCGTGGCGCCAGGCGGCGATCCGAGCGTGATCCCCCGACAGCAACACCTCGGGCACCGCCCAACCTTCGTACTCCGCGGGCCGGGTGTACTGGGGCTCCTCGAGCAGTCCGTCGTCCCTGAAGCTCTCGTGGCGGGTCGACTCCGGATTGCCGACCACTCCGGGGAGGAGACGGACGACGCCCTCGATGATCGCCAGGGCGGCGACTTCCCCCCCAGCGAGCACGAAGTCACCGAGCGACACCTCCTCGTCGACGAGGTGCTCGGCGACGCGCTCGTCGACTCCTTCGTACCTCCCGCAGACCAGGGTCAACCGTGGCAGCGCTGCCCAACGATCGAGGGTGGATTGGCGGAGGGGCCTCCCCGCCGGTGACAGCAGCACCCGATGCGTCCCGGCGTATGGCTCGAGGGCCCGTGCCAGCGGATCGATCATCATCACCATTCCGGCTCCGCCGCCGAAGGGTGCGTCATCGACCTGGCGATACGCCCCGAGACCGAAGGTGCGGAGGTCGACCGGCTCCACCACCACCGTCCCCTCGGCGATCGCTCGGCCGACGATGCCCACGCCGAGCGGACCGGCGAAGAACTCGGGAAAGAGCGTCACGACGGCGATGCGCATCCCCTGAGGGTATCGTCGTCGCCATGCGCCGATTGTTCGCCGCGCTCGTGGTGTTGGCGTGGCCGGCGGTGCTCGCCGCCCCGGCCGCTGCCTCCGTAGAGGGTGCGTGCTCCGCCACGTTCAACGGGGTCGCAGTGGATCGCATCGATGGCTTGAGCAGTCCGCTCGAACTGGCGGCAAGCGACCCCCTTGTGTTTTCCGGAACGATCGCGGGGGGCACGACGACGGCCCGAGTTTCGATCGTCGCCGGCCCGGTCGGGATCGATTCGGCTTCGACGGCGTATGCGACCCCCGCCACCGAGTTCTCGGCCACGATCGATCTCGCCGAACTGAGCCCGTACGCGGTGGGGTTGTATCGGATTCGCGGGGAGGCCGACGGGTGCACCGCCGAGGCGTGGCTGCGCATCACGGGCCGATTCCCCCTCGCCACCCTCGCAGGACTCACCGGTGCCGGCATGGCGATCGCCGGCCTCGCCGGACAACTCGGCGCGATCGCCTCGCGTCGCCGCTTCACCGCGATCGGCGCCGCCCTCGCCGGGATCCTCACCGGTGGTGGCGCGGCGGTGACCGCCCAGCAGTTTGGAGTGCTCCAACCCTCCTATCCGGCACTCGCGGGGTGCGTCGCCCTCGCCGCCATCGCTGGGTTCGCACTGGCCCGACTCATCGGCGGGGCCGCCCGTGAGCGACGGCGAACTCGTCGACGCGTGGCGATCGCGGCAGCGACCGAGACGACGCAGGTGCCGCCCACGGTGAGGGAGCCCCTCCCCGAGCGAGCCGTGCGACCCGAACCGGCACCCGAACCGGTACCCGAACCCGCACCCGAGCCCGTTGCCGTGCCCTACTGGGGATACGTGCTCTCCGATGTGGAGGTCTTCGACATGGCCGACCACACCCGGGTCGTGGGGATGCTGCACCCGGGGTCCTGGTACCTGGTGAAGCGCGAGGTCGGGGCCTGGGTACAGGTTGCGGCCGCCCCCGGGCCGGACGGCTGGGCAGCGCGTCACGCCCTCAATCGCCAGGGTTGAGTCTCAAGGCGAACATCCAACCTCCCGACATCTCCTGCATGAAGTCGCAGGTTCACCGCGTGGGCTTCGCCGCGACCCTCGTGGCGCTGACGGCGTCCGCCTGTGCCATGGGTGCCACCGCCCCCGGCGGTGTTCCAGGCCCCGAAGCCCTACCGACCACGACCTCCACGACGACGGCTGCGTCGACGGCGCCGTTCACCCTCCCCGACACGACGGTCCGCCCGCTCACAACCGCCGACCTCGCGGAGATGCTCCCCGGAGGCAACGCAGTGGTGGTGGCCAACGCGGATCTCATCACGCGAAGCCTCGCCGACACCGATGACGCCGCCGCCGACGTCTTGGGCTATGGACGCGAGATCGGCGTGATGACCACGATCGGTACCGAGTCGGGCACCGCCCACGTCTGGATCGATCTCCTCTCCGACGCCGACGCGGCTCACGGGTACCTCCTCGACACGGCAGGCGACATCATCAAGCGGATCGGTGGAACCCATGCCCCGGAGGCGAGCGCCCGCTCCGCCTCGGAGTTTCCGATCCAGGTCGGCGAGGAGTCGATCGGCCTCTCCATCGACCTCGACTCGGGTTCGATGAGCGAGACGGCCGTGCTGTTCCGCCTTGGGCGCCTCGTCGTGTACACCGCCCTCGAGCACCCCGCCGACGCCGATCTCCGGGTGCCGCTCCAGTACCTCGCCGAAGACATCCAGGAGCGGGCCATCGCCACCCTGGCCTCCACACCCGCCTCGGCCGAGGCCCTCGATCAGCCTGCCTACCGGTTCGAGACGACGATCACCGTCGAGGCCTCCGCTGAGTCCAGGCTGATCGAGCGAACCGGCTTCATCGCCGGCGCCGACGTGCGGTGCCGGGTCCGCACGGTCACCCCGGCGGGCGAGGAGACGGTGGATCTCGCCGTCGTCGACGGTGTGATCACCTTCCCGAGCGGCGACGCCTCGACCTCGCCGACAGGGGCACCACCCACCGCCGGGGCCGGAGACCTGGCGGTACGGTCGGTGGCAGCCGGATGTTCCTCGTTCCCGCTCGACGTCGCCCACGCCGGACTCGAGGCCCTCATGGGGACCACCGCCACCCGGCATCGCATCAACGACGTCAATGCCTTGGGCTTCAACCCTGAGCCGTCGAGCCTGGGACCGGTCCTGGGCAGCACCCTCGAGGGCGCCGCGGTGGACAGCTTCTCGTTCTGGGTCGCCGAGGGCACTCCCTGGGTCGTGGAGATCGGCTTCAGCGTCACCGCGGATGCGGGCGTCCTGGCCGCCGCCCTTCCACCCGAATGGAGCGGACTCGGGACGATCCGGCTGGTGGTGCGCCATCGGGTGTTCGATCTCGGCGCCATCGACCCGGCGGTCGTGACTGCCGCGATCACCCCCAATCCTTGAGGCACCGGCATCGGCTGGAGTCCCTCGCGGATTCGGTACGCTGATGCCGTCATGGCGCGTCAGCAGGCGACTCCTCCCACCCGCATCGGACTGATGGGATTCGGCCGGATCGGGCGCAACGTCTTCCGTCAGGTGGCGACTCGGTCGGACATGGAAGTGGCCGCCATCGTCGATATCGCGGATCCGGCTGCGCTCGCGTACCTGCTGGAGTACGACACGATCTTCGGACGCTACCCCGAGGACGTCGGCTTCGCCGACGGGCACCTCGTCATCGGCGATCGGCGCGTCACCATGCTGGCGGACCGCGACCCCGGCGACACCGATTGGGCTGCCCTGGGCGTCGACATCGTGGTCCAGGCGACCCGGAAGCACCGCACCAAGGCGGAATGCGCCCGACACCTGGCCCGCGGGGCCAAGCGAGTGGTGCTCGCCTCGACGCCCGAGCATCCGGGTGACATGGACACGGTGATCATGGGCGCCAACGATCACCTCCTCAGCCCCGACGACCGTCTGGTCGCGTTGGGTTCGAATACGTCCAATGCCCTGGCGCCAATCCTCAAGATCCTGGACAGTCGCTTCGGAATCGGGCGAGCGATGTTCACCGTGGTGCACGCCTACACGAATGAACAGCGCCTCGCCGATGTCCCCGGCGGTGAGTTCCGCACCAGCCGTGCGGCCGCGGAAAACATCATCCCCACCACCACCAACTCGGTGGAGATCATCGAACAGGTGCTCCCGGAGCTGACCGGCAGGCTCGCCGGCATGGCACTCAACGTCCCCGTGGCGGACGGCTCGAACGTCGATCTGGTGGCGTTCCTGGAGACCCCGACCGACAAGGCCTCGGTGAACGCCGCCATCCGCGAAGCAGCGACCGGATCGCCTGCCATTTCGAAAGTCCTCGAGTACACCGAGGACCCCGTCGTGTCGAGCGATGTCATTGGCAACACCCACTCGGCGGTGTGGGACGGACTGGCGACGATGATGCCCGACCCCACCATGCTCAAGTGCGTCACCTGGTTCGACAACGGGTGGGGCTACGCCGCTCGCGTGGTCGACGCCATCGGCCTGCTGGCCGCGTTCGATGGGGGCAAGCGATGAAGGTGGCGATCAACGGCTTCGGGCGAATCGGCAGGTCGGTGTTTCGGGTCATCACCCAACGCGACCCAGGTATCGAGATCGTCGCCATCAACGACCTCGCCTCCGAGGAGATGGAGGCATACCTCCTCAAGTTCGACACGGTGATGGGCGTCTTCCCGGGTGAGGTGAAGGTCGTCGATCATCATCTCCTCGCCGCCGGCCAGAAGGTCCGCCTGCTCACCGAGAAGGACCCCGCCGCTCTTCCCTGGGCGGAGCTCGGGGTCGATGTCGTCATCGAGTCCACCGGCGTCTTCCGTGATCGGGCATCGGTGAGCAAGCACCTCGCCGCTGGCGCCAAGCGCGTGATCCTCACCGTGCCGCCCAAGGACCTGCTCGACGCCACCATCGTGCTCGGAGTCAACGATGCCGATCTCGGACCGGAGGATCTCCTCATCTCCAATGCCTCCTGCACCACGAACTGCCTCGCCCCGGTGGCCAAGGTCCTCGACGAGGCGTTCGGGATCAAGCGCGGAGTGATGACCACGGTGCACGCCTACACCAACGACCAGCGCCTGGCGGACGTCCCCCACAAGGACTTCCGTCGCAGTCGCGCCGCCACCGAGAACATCATCCCGACCTCTACCGGCGCTGCCAAGGCCGTCGCCGAGGTTCTCCCCAAGCTGAAGGGACGCCTCGACGGGATGGCGATGCGGGTGCCCGTTCCCGATGGATCGACCGTGGACCTCGTCGTCGAACTCGAGCGGCCGGCGACCGCCGCGGAAGTCAACGCCGCGGTCCGCCGGGCCGCCCAGGGTCCATTCGCCGGAATCATCGAGTACTCGGAGGACCATCTGGTCTCGAGCGACGTGATCGGCAATCCGCACTCGTCGATCTTCGATGCCAACTCCACCCTCGTCCTCGGCGGGACCATGGTCAAGGTCCTCGCCTGGTACGACAACGAGTGGGGCTATTCCAACCGTGTGGTCGACCTGATCGAGCGCATCGGTCGCTTTTAGGAGCCGTTCCCGCGGTAGCCTCCGCAGCTACTCGCAACCACCGGAGGGGAACATGTTCGGACTGCGCCTGCCTCGCCGCGCCGCCATACTCGCCGTCGCCACACTCGCCCTCGTGGCGGCGTGCGGGGACGACGACGCCACCGAGACCACCACCACCACCACGGCGGCGTCGACCACGGCCGCCGTCACCACATCGGCGGTGACGACCACGACCGCGGGGTCGGCAACCACGATTGCGGGGGGTGCCGAGATCACCGTGGCCAACTTCCAGTTCACCCCCGCCGAGGTCGAGATCAGTGTCGGCCAGACGGTGACCTTCGCCTTCACCGGCGGAACCCACACCGCGAGTGCGGCCGACGGTACGTGGTCCTCGGGCGAGAAGACCGCCGGTGGGAACTTCGAGATCAGCTTCGACCAGCCCGGCACGTATGACTTCGTGTGCCAGATCCACGGTTCGATGCAGGGAACGATCACCGTCACCGGCTGAGCCGGCGACGGTTTGAAGGCTCAGCGGACGGGCCTGCCCCGGAATCTGAAGTCGGCCCGATCTTGGGCCGACCTCGGATTGAACCAGTCCGCTGAGCCTCTCAGAACAGGCCGCCGGGATCCCTGATCTCGATACGGCCCTGATCGTCGGGATCGCCCACAAAGGCGTCGACGAACGGGACAAGGACTTCGACCCCACCGACGGTCGTCACGATGAGACGGTCCTGACCCACGCCCACATCCACGCCCGTGACGGTACCCAGGACCGCGCCATCGGGGGCGACGGCCGTGATCCCCACGAGGTCGTCCACCCAATACTCTCCGCCGGCCAGACGCTGGCGGGCAAATGCCGGAATCGAGATCAAGGTCCCCCGTAGCGCCTCGGCTGCGTCACGCGAGTCGACGCCGATGAACTGCAGCACGGCGCCCCGATCGCGATAGCGGCTGGAAGCGGCGATGACGAACTCGCGCCCATCCTCGGTGGAGACCGTGGTTCCAGCCGCGAGCCGACCGAGTTCCACTTCGGGAAGGATCGTGACCCCGCCATGCAGACCGTGTGGCCTCCCGATCCGGCCGACCCGCACGCTGTCGGTGTTCACCTCAGAGCCTCACCCGAGGCTTTCAATCGATGAACTCGACCCGGGCCTGCAAGCCTTCCTCGTCGGCGGCAGCCTGGGCAAGCACCCGAATGGCCTTCGCCACACGACCACGACGGCCGATCACCCGACCCATGTCGCCTTTGGCGGCACGCACTTCTGCGATCACCTCGTCGGGTCCTTCCTCGACGATGGTGACGGTCACATCGTCGGGATTCTCGACGATCTCCTTCGAGATGTACTCGACGACGCGCTTGACGATCTCGCCTCTCACGGCGTCTCCTCGGAAAGCTCCTCGGCGGCCGCGGCGGCTTCATCCGCCGTTTCTTCGACCAGGTCGATGACGGCCGCACGTGGCTCGACCGCCCGCGACTCGGCCACAGGCGCGGCCTCACCGACGACGTGGACATTCTGCGGGCGCTTCGTCGCCACCGGCTTGGCGCCGCCGCGAGCGATCTCGATCAGCTTCTTGGCCTGGGGCGACGGTTGCGCTCCGACGGACAGCCAGTAGGCGGCCCGCTCCGTGTTGATCTCCACCAACGACGGCTCCTGGCGCGGGTCGTACCGCCCGATCTGCTCGATGTAGCGGCCGTCACGCGGGCCGCGCGAGTCGGCCACGACGACCCGGTAGGAGGGCTGCCGCTTCTTTCCGATTCGCGTCAGGCGGATCTTCACCGCCATGGGTCACCTCTTCCTCGTTCGCCTCGCCCCGGGCATTGCCAGCCCCGGTATCGGGCTCTTTCCCTCGGCCAAGGCCTTCATCAGCTTCTGCGTCTCGCCGTATTGTCGCAGCAGGCCGTTCACGTCATGGGGGGAGGTTCCCGACCCAGTGGCGATGCGCCGTTTGCGGCTTCCGTCGATGATCTTTGGGTTCCGCCGCTCGTCCGGGGTCATCGATCGGATGATCGCTTCCACCCGACCGAGATCGGCGTCGGACACCCCGGCCTTCAAAGAGGCCGTTGTGGCGCCCGGCAGCATACCAAGCAACTGCCCCATCCCGCCCATCCGCCGCAATTGCTGGAACTGACCGAGGAAATCCTCGAGGGTGAACGACACCGTGCGCATCTTCTCGGCGGCCGCAGCGGCCTCCTCCGCATCGAAGCTCGCCTCGGCCTTTTCGATGAGTGTCATCACGTCGCCCATGCCGAGGATGCGCGAGGCCATGCGCTCGGGATGGAACACCTCGAGATCCCCGGATCCCTCTCCCACCCCGACGAACTTGATGGGACGACCCGTGACCTCGCGGGCCGAGATCGCCGCACCGCCCCGGGCATCTCCGTCGAGTTTGGTGAAGATGAGTCCGGTCACCTCGGCCCGGTCGAGGAACCCGCGAGCCACCGCCACCGCGTCCTGGCCGGTCATGGCATCGAGGACGAGCAGCACCTCGTGGGGTTCTGCCGCCTTGCGCAGCGCCGCCAGTTCGGACATGAGGGCATCGTCGACCTGGAGCCGTCCGGCGGTGTCGATCACGACCGCATCGAGGCCGTCGTCGGCGGCGCGCTTGCGAGCGTCACGAACCAGCCGCTCCGGTCTTGCCTTTCGATCGGCATACACGGGGACTCCGATCCTCGAGCCGAGGACTTCGAGTTGTTCGATGGCGGCAGGGCGCTGCAGGTCCGCCGCCACGAGGAGCGGATGCTTGCCCTGAGCCTTGAGGCGCTCGGCGAGCTTGGCTGCCGTGGTGGTCTTGCCCGATCCCTGCAGGCCGGCGATGAGGATGACGAGCGGTGGCCGGGGCGCCACTGCCAGGGCAACGGCCTCGCGACCCAGCGTCGTGACCAACTCGTCGTGGACGATCTTGACCACCTGCTGTCCCGGAGTGAGACTCGACCGGACTTCTGCCCCGACGGTGCGGACACGCACCCGGTCCAGGAATCGCTTCACCACCTCCACGTGGACGTCGGCTTCGAGCAGGGCAAGGCGCACCTCACCGAGCGCGGCGGCGACGTCCGCCTCCGAGAGCCGGCCCTTGCCGCGCAGGCGCTCGAACACCGCGCCGAGGCGAGAAGTGAGACCGTCGAACATCGCGTGGCAGGCTAGGAGGGTGTCGTGGGGTGTGGAGCAGACGGCGATTGGCAATTCGTCACAGAGGCGAAGAGCGAAGAGAGCGAAACGCAATGGACCATGAGCAATGGGCAAAGGCGGGCGGTCCTCACGCGCTTGCTCATCGCGGGAGGCCGCCGCCAGGCGGCCGACCTTTGCGCATTGCGGGAGGCCGCCGCAGGCGGCCGACACGCGGCCGACCCTTCACTACCCTTCCCCTCAGCCTTCCGGGGAGCCGCTGATGAGCCTGACCGTCCTCGACCATCCCCTCGCCAAGCACTACCTGACGGTGCTGCGTGACAAGCGCACGATGCCCGAGGAGTTCCGCTCGGCGGCGCGTCGGCTGTGCTACTTCCTCACCCTCGAGGCGACCCGCGACCTCCCGGTGAACGAACACCCCGTAGAGACCCCGCTCGAAGCGACGACAGGGTTCGAGACCTCGAAGGTGGTGGCGATCGCCGTGTTGCGCGCCGGTCTGGGCTTGCTCGACGCCGTCATCGACCTGATCCCCTCTGTGAAGGTCGGTTTCGCCGGGGTGCAGCGGAACGAGGAGACCGCAGAGCCCATCGAGTACTACTTCAAGCCGCCCGATCTCGAGCGCGCCACCGTGCTCGTGCTCGAACCCATGCTGGCCACCGGAGGATCCCTGTCGTGGGCGATCGGCAAGGCGAAGGCATCCGGGGCGAGTCGGATCTCCGCACTGTGCGTGGTGGCGGCACCGGACGGGGTCGCCCGCATCGAGCGCGAACACCCCGACGTGCACATCGTGGTCGCCGCCCTCGACCGCGATCTGAATGATCGCTTCTACATCCGGCCCGGATTGGGTGACATGGGCGATCGCCTCTTCGGGACGACATGACCGAGTTCGAGACTCGCGTCGCCGGGGTGCTGCGCCGCCTGAGACCGGGTGACGTGATGACCTACGGAGAGGTGGCCGCGGAAGCCGGCCGACCCGGGGCGGCCCGGGCCGTGGGCCGCATCCTCGCCACCTCGCACGGCGAGTACCCGTGGTGGCGGGTGGTGGCGGCGGGAGGACGCCTGGTCGCCGGCGACCCGGCCGAACAAGCCCGGCGTCTGCGCGCCGAGGGTGTTCCCGTCGAGCACGAGCGCGTGCGCACCATGGACCGCCCATGAACGTCGTCGAATCGATCGAACGCAAGCGCGACGGACATGCCCTTGGCGCCGACGAGATTCGCTCGCTCATCGCCGGTTATACCGCCGATGCCATCCCCGACTACCAGATGGCCGCCTTGCTCATGGCGATCCTGCTGCGCGGCCTCGATCCCGACGAGCTGGCGGTGTGGACCGATGCCATGCTCCATTCCGGCGACGTCCTGGACTTCTCCCATGTTGCGGCACCCAAGGTGGACAAGCACTCGACGGGAGGTGTGGGCGACAAGGTGAGCATCCCGCTCGCCCCGATGGTGGCGGCGTGCGGTGTGGCGGTGCCGATGATGAGCGGCCGTGGGCTCGGCCACACCGGTGGCACCCTCGACAAGCTGGAGTCGATCCCCGGCTTTCGCACGGCACTCGACCCGGCGGAATTCACGCGACTCCTCGAACGCACCGGGTTGGTGCTCGCCGGCCAATCGGAGACACTCGTTCCCGCCGACCGCCGGATCTACGCGCTGCGCGATGTCACGGGAACGGTTCCCTCCATCCCGTTGATCGCGTCGTCGATCATGTCGAAGAAGCTGGCCGAGGGCCTCGACGCCCTGGTGCTCGATGTCAAGGTCGGCAGCGGCGCATTCATGCGCGACATCGTTCGGGCACGCGAGCTGGCCCGGACGATGGTCGGTATCGGTGCCGCCCACGGCACTCCGGTGACCGCGCTCATCACCGACATGAGCCAACCGCTCGGCCGCGCCGTCGGCAACGCCAACGAGATCGCCGAGTCGCTCGAGGTGCTGCGCGGTGGCGGCCCAGCCGATCTGGTCGAGGTCACCTACCAACTCGGGGTCGCCATGCTGCTCGCCGGCGGGGCAGCTCCCGACCCCGATGCCGCCCAACGGATGCTGCACGCCGCAGTCGCCGACGGCAGCGCCTTCGCCAAGTTCGAGGAGGTCGTGATCGCCCAGGGAGGCGACCCCGCGGTACTGCACGATCCCTCCTTGCTTCCGAGCGCTCCCGAGGAGTTCGTGGTGGCCGCTTCCCGAGATGGGATCGTCCAACGCTGCGACGCCCTGTTGCTCGGGGTGGCCGCGGTGCGACTCGGGGCAGGCCGCATGACCAAGGAGGAGGCGGTGGATCCGGGTGTGGGCTTCACCGTCTGTGTCAAGGTGGGCGACGCCGTGTCCGCCGGGGATCCCCTGATCCGCATCCGGTGGCGCCACGCCGCACGCCTCGCCGAGGCACGCGCCCTGGTCGACCACGCCATCGGCATCGGCGACACCGCGGCATCCCCGCCTCCGCTCGTCCACGAGCGCGTCGTATGACCTTCGAGGCCATCACCCAGGCGGCGGCGACCATTGCGGCCCGGACGGGCCGTCCGTCGCATCGCCTTGCCGTGGTGCTCGGTTCTGGCCTGTCGAGCTACGCCGCGTCCTTGCCCGGGGCGACCATGGTCCCCTACGGCGAGATCCCCGGATTCCCGGTACCCCGGGTGGCGGGCCACGCCGGTTCTCTCTACTCGGTCGATCTCGGCGGGCCCGTTTTGATCCTGGCGGGACGGGTGCACACGTACGAGGGTTGGGATCTTGCCGAGGTCGTCTTCGCGGTGCGCACCGCCGTCGCCTCGGGGTGCACGACGGTCGTGCTGACCAACGCCGCCGGAGGCGCCGGCGACGGCATGGCTCCGGGAGACCTCGTCCTGATCCGCGATCACCTCAATCTCACCGGGCGCAGCCCGCTCCTCGGTTCCAACGACGAACGCCTCGGTCCCCGGTTTCCCGACATGTCGGAGGTCTACTCGGCCGAGCTCCGCACCCGGGCACATCGGGTGGGTGAGCGCGTCGGGGTGCCCCTACGCGAGGGGGTCTACGCCTGGTTCCTCGGCCCGTCCTACGAGACCCCGGCCGAGGTGCAGATGGCGCGACGCCTCGGAGCCGACCTCGTGGGCATGTCATCGGTGCCCGAGGCGGTGGCGATTCGTCACATGGGTGGCCGGGTACTCGGGCTGTCGCTGGTCACCAACCTCGCCGCCGGCATATCGCCTACCCCATTGAGCCACGAAGAGGTCACCGCCACGGCCGACGCGGCGCGGGACAGGTTCCACCGGCTGTTCGATGCGCTGCTGCCCGAACTCGCCGGATCCTGAGCGCCGACGGCGCTCTGCGGCGAGACCAGCCCTAACATCGCGCCGCCTAGGAGCGCGCGCAGATAGGTCGCGGGTTCCATCAGGTATCGGCCCGATCCCGGGCCGATACCTGATCCCTGGGCGAGCCTATCTGCGCGCACTCTACGAGGAGGGCCATGAAGATCGCCGCCTGCGTCAAGCAGATCCCGGACCCGGCCACACCCTATGCCCTCGACCCTGCGACACACTTCGTGCTGCGCCCTGCCGAACAGGTCCTCGACGACACCGACCGGTACGGAATCGAGTTGGGTCTCCAACTCGCCGAGGCGACCGGAGGCAGCGTCACCCTCATCTCGATGAGTCCGGCGGGCAATCTCCAGGGAATCCGCCAGGCCCTGGCGATGGGTGCCGACAAGGCCGTCGTCGTGAACGACCCGGCGCTCCGTGGCTCCGGGGCGCTCGTCACCGCCCGGGTGCTCGCCGCCGCCATCGCC
>CAYYIA010000012.1:0-14498 GCA_964471875.1 uncultured Acidimicrobiia bacterium | reverse complement strand
CGCAGTGGGAGTACCACCGCACCGTGATCGATCCGGTGTGGCCGCTGCCCGAGGACCCGCTCTACGGCGAGGTCGTGTTGCGCGGGATGGCGGCAATGTTCCCGCGGATGGCCGAGTACCTGGATCGCATGCCGCAACGGGTCATCGACGGCGGCTACTACACGAAGACCGTGGAGAACCGGCCGCTTGCGGGACCGCTGCACACCCCGGGGGCATTCGTCGCCGGAGCGGTATCGGGATTCGGCGTGATGGCGGCGTGCGGTGTCGCGGATCTGGTGACCGCCCACATCACCGGTGCCGCTCTCCCCGAACACGCCCCCGCCTTCACCCTCGAGCGCTACGACGACCCCGAGTACCAGCGCGAGTTGGCCATGCTGACGGAGACGGGACAGCTGTAGCGGAAGTCACCAGTCCCCAGTCACCAGTCTCCGGGTCACGAGTCATCCGTACCGATTCACCGGCGTAGCATCGGCTCATGGGGGCGCAGCACACGCGGAACTTCTCATCGCCGGACGACATCGTCGCCGTGGGCGGTCTCGTCTCGCAACGGGTCGCCCTCGGCGCTCACACCGTGTCTCGCGCCATCCATCAGCCCGGGTGGCGTTGGTCGACCCACGCTCGCACCACCGGGATGCCCGACTCGTGCCAGACCCATCATGTGGGATATGCCCTCGCCGGAACGATGCGCGTGGTACTTGCCGACGGAACCGAATTCGATGTCACTGGGGGCAGTCTCTTCGACATCCCCCCGGGGCACGATGCCTGGGTGGTCGGTGAAGAGCCCTACGAGGCCATCGATTGGGTGGGAGCTCGAAGCTGGCTGGCGACCACCCGCACATCGCCGACGGTGGTCGCCACGATCCTCTTCACCGATGTCGTCGACTCCTCGGGTGAGGCCCGGCGCCGAGGCGACTCCATCTGGAACGACCTCAACGCGACACTGACGCAACAGACCCGAGAATCGGTGGCGGCGTATGGAGGAGACTTCATCAAAGCCACGGGCGATGGGGTGTTGGCCGCCTTTGCTGGTGCGGCACGAGCGGTGGGATGCGGGATCGACCTGGCCGCCATGGCCCCTCACCTGGGGATCGCCATCCGCGTCGGGGTGCATACCGGGGAAGTCGAGGTGATCGCCGGCGACGTCCATGGCATCGCGGTGAACGAGGCCGCCAGGGTGCTCGCGATCGCCGCACCGGGGGAAGTGCTGGTGTCGGAGGTCACCCGCGCCATCACCTCGGGCGCCGGCTTCGAGTTCACCGACCGCGGTGAGCACGACCTCAAGGGAATCGGGAACCGACGCGTGTTCGCGGCCACGAAGTCGGGATGAGCGAAGCCCGTCGAGGTGGGCAGCTGCATCGGAAGGCACCAGGCACTACAAGAAGTCCCCAGTCTCCAGTCCTCAGTCTCCAGCCGGAAGCCCACCCCGAGCTGGACGTGGCTTGGGTGCGATCTTGAATGGCGACTTCCTGGAGACTGGTGACTGGCGACTGGAGACTTCTGCGCCCGTGGGCCGGGAGGGAATCGAACCCTCAACCGCCGGGTTAAAAGCCCGTTGCTCTGCCTAATTGAGCTACCGGCCCGAACCGAAGGTAGCGGTCCCAGGGCGGCGACCAGACTCAACCGGCGGTGGGATCTCCGGTGACCTTGCGTACCCAGCGGCGATAGCCCAGCCGCCACTTGGCGACATAGGCGGCGTACCGGGGACGGGCGTACTGACGGAACCGGGTCATCTCGGCATTACGGCCCTTGAAGGCGGCCACCGCATCCTCGAGTCCGGGGCCAAAGGCGGCGCGTTGTTTGGGGAACACCTCGGCGACGGCGTGCTCCCACACCTTGAGGTCGTTGCGGTTCACCGACTCCAGCATCGCCCGCTTGGCGGGGTCGGTGAGGAGGTGCTTCTTGATCTCGTTCGAGGGAGCCACCCACTTCGAGGCGTAGCGAATGTCGGGGATGCCCACGGCGTGCTGCATCAAGACGAGCGACTCGTCGAACCGGTCGGACCGCCCGATGAAGGCGAACCGTCCGAGCAGATCGATCGCTTCGGCACCGGTTCCGTCGTCGCCGGCGATGATCCTGGTCTGACGATCGCGCACCACGTCGTGGGTGATCCACTCCTCGAACGGCAGGTCGACCCCGCCGCGCTGCACGTCGTACTGGTAGTGCGAGGCCGTCCGCTCCAGAGGTTCCCGCAGAAAGGTGACCCACTCGATGTCGCCGACTACGGACTCGAGTCCCGCGTACACCCGCAGGCTGTGCCCGAGAGCGCTGTCGAGCCGGGGATACCACCGGTCCATCATGCGACGCAGCTGGTCCGGTGTGAGGTGGGGCGCCTCAGGATCGAGCGGCAGCACATCGCAGTGACGATGCCCGAACGAACCCTTGAAGACGCTGGCCAGGGTGGTGCCCGCGGTCTTATGGATGTGGACGACTCCGATCATCTTCATGCCATCGGTCGATCCGGGGCCGATGTTGAGGGGTGCGCGGATAGGCTCGACCCGTGGCTCCCACTGCGCTCGTGGTCGGCGAGGCCCTCATCGACGAGTACCCCGGCGAACGGGTCGTCGCCGGGGCGCCCCTCCACGTCGCCGCCCATCTCGCCGCTCTGGGGTGGCGGGCCATGCTGGTCACCCGGGTCGGCCGTGATGCCGACGCCGACCTGATCGTGACCGCTTGTCATGACTTCGGCATCGACACCTCGCTGATCGAAACCGACCCCACCCTCCCTACCGGGACGACCGCTATCACCCTCGATGGCTCCGAACACCACTTCGAAGTTCGATTCCCGGCGGCGTGGGACGAACTCGGAGGTCCCGACATCGTGCCGGTTCACGATGTCCTGGTGTTCGGTTCGCTCCCCCTGCGTCATCCCATCGCGGCAGCCACGGTGCACAGGCTGGTCGCCACATCCACGGGGCTCGTCGTCGTCGACGTCAACCTCCGTCCGCCGCATGTGGACTGGCGGGCTCTCACCTGGGCACTCGGCCTTGCCGACGTGGTGAAGATGAACCTCGAAGAGGCGGTCACGATCGGAGAAGTACCACCCGGCCCCTCCTGGGTGTGCGTCACCCGCGGCGCCGATGGCGCCACGTTGCGACATCGCGACGGGCGGTCATGGTCGGTCGACGGGATCACCACCCCGGTGATCGACAGTGTCGGTGCGGGTGACGCCTTTCTCGCCGCTCTCGTCGACGGACTCGTCAGAGGAGACGACCCGGGGGTCGTACTCGCCGCGGCCAATCACCGTGCCGCGGGGGTTGTAGCGCGTCGCGGCGGGCTTCCAGGGAACCCCACCCACCCGACACGCGATGGCGCCGCCCGATAGCATCCCCCCGTCCGACTCATGGGAAGGGAAGACTCAATGGACAAGAAGCAGGCTGCTGGCCTGACGATTCTCGGTGGTGCCGGTCTCGCGATCGGCTCGTTCCTGGCATGGGGTGAGATTCTCGGGATCTCCGCCAGCGGCATGGACGGTGGTGACGGCTGGTTCACCCTCATCGCGGGCATCGTGCTCATTGCCGTCGGGTACATGGCCTTCAGCGGGAAGGCCTTGCCGGTGTGGCTCGGCTGGGTGGCCTTGGTGGTCGGCGCCGGTGTGGCGATCATCAACTACTTCGACATCTCGGGAACCGAGGGCCTGAGCGTCGGCATCGGCATGTGGATCATGCTCGCCGGCTCGGTGCTCGCCCTGGTCGGCCTGCTCATGGGCCGCAAGCGCTAGATCGAGTTCGTGTCGCAAAAAGGGGGCGGTCCGGACGGGACCGCCCCCTTTCTTCGTGCTGCCATCGGCGTAGCCTGAGGCCGGTTCGGTCCGAGGGGGCACCATGACGAAGACCGTGAGCGTCGTCCTGCTCGTCGGCGCGGTCGCTTTGGCGGCGTGCGGCGGAAGCACCACGACAGCCACCACCACCACGTGCTCCCCGGTGACGTCCACAACGGTTCCCGCACCTGCGTTTGTGCCGCCGGAGTGCGCCGGGACGGTCACGACAACGGCCGGGACCACGACCTCGACGAGCGTGGAGCCGGTGGACCTTTCCGCCGACCAGCAACAGGGCGTGGTCGACGCCATCGATGCCGTCGTCAGGGATCACTACCTGTACCCCGACTTCAACGGCACCGACTGGGAGCGTGCCGTTGCCGCCCTCACCACGAACGTCGCCACCGGTCTCGACACCGCGCGGTTCTACGAGCACATCGCCGGTCTCATCACCTCCCTCGGTGACGAGCACTCCTACGTGGAAACCCCCGCCGAGGTCTTCGCCGCGCAGGCCCAACTCGCTGCGTCGAACGACTTCGTCGGGATCGGTGGCCTGCTCCTCCCCGTCGAGTCGGAAGGTCTCGTCACGCTCCTCGCAGTCTTTCCCGGCTCGGCAGCGGATCACGCCGGCCTCACGATCCACGACAGCATCCTCTCGGCCGACGGCGTACGCCTGGTCGATGCCGAGGCCTACGGCGCCCTGCGTGGCCCCGAGTGCAGCCTTGTCGTGATGACCGTTCGCACTCCCGGCGGGGAGCCCCGAACCATCAGCGCCGTTCGGTACCGGGTCACCGGCGGGATCCCGATCACCGCCAGCCTCGTCCCGGACTCCGCGGGTCGCACCATCGGGTACGTATTCATCCCCACCTTGGGGGACGGCTCGGCTGACGATCAGGTCCGCTCGGCACTCGATATGTTCGGGCCGCTCGACGGACTCATCGTCGACCTGCGCGGCAACGGCGGCGGTTCGAGTTCGGTGCTCGAGCCCCTGTTGGCACTGTTCACCTCGGGCACGGTCGGCGAGTACCGCAGCAAAGAAGGCACCCGCCTCCTCGACATTCCCCCGGACGAGGTCCACAACAGCCAAAGCGTGCCGCTCGTCGTACTGATCGACGAGGACACCGTCAGCTACGCCGAGGTCCTGGCGGGAACGCTCGCCGCGATGGGCCGCGCCACCCTGATCGGGGAGACGACCAACGGCAACGTCGAGACGCTGCGGGGCTACGACCTTCCCGACGGTTCGAAGCTATGGCTGGCAGCCGAGCGCTTCTACCCCCTGGCCGACCCCGATGTCGATTGGGAGCGCGACGGCATCACCCCCGACGTCGCCGTGGTGTCCGAGTGGCAGGACTTCACCTTCGAAACCGACCCGGCACTCGGTCCGGCCCTCGACGCGTTCGCCACCACCTGACGGACGCCCGGACGTGGCCCGGATCGACAGGGAAGGCCCCACCGATATACTCCCCAAGCCTTCGGGCCGGAGACATGTCGGTCGGGTGTATCCTCGCCGGACCCCGCCCTCATCGTCCAGCGGCCCAGGACGCCGGCCTTTCAAGCCGGAAACACGGGTTCGAATCCCGTTGGGGGCACGCTGGGGGCGTGGTGAAGCTGGAGTTCACGCCGGCCTGTCAAGCCGGAGGTCGCGGGTTCGAGTCCCGTCGCCCCCGCCAAGCCGACTTCGGTCAGGTAGCTCAGTTGGTAGAGCGCGGGTCTGAAAAACCTGAGGTCGTCGGATCGATGCCGACCCTGACCACCGAAGAGAGTCCCCAGTCCCCAGTCCCCAGTCTCCAGGGGACCCGTTACCCGTTACCCGTTACCCGTTACCCGTTACCCGTGACGCGACGGGGGTCCCGCTTCCCGCCAGCACGCGTCGTATCCGCATCACACGCTCGGGCGGGCAACGGGTAGCGGGCGGCGGAACGCCCCTCGTCCTACTTCCCCTCCGGATGCCCGACGCAGATCAGGTACAGCGGGGTTGCCTGCGATGACAGGCCGAGGATGTGGCGGACCTGATCGTCGTCGAAGGAGCCGACGGGGACCGACGCAAAGCCCAAAGCAGTCGCCTGGAGCAAGGCATTCTGCGCCGCGTGACCTGCTTCGAGCGTGACGTAGCGTTCGGCGCGATCTCCATAGGTCTCGACCGTTCGGGCCACCACCCCGATCAGTGCGAGCACCAGCGGTGCATTGCGCACGCAGTCCTGGTCGAAGGCGGCCTCGGCGAGCGCTTCCCGAACGTCCGCATCTCCGAGCGGCTGCAACCGGTGCTCGGCAGGGCCGTAGAGGGCGGTCCCCGCGATCACGGCCACGTACACCTCGAGGGGGCTGGTGCGTCCAGCCGAAGGTGTGGTGCGCACGGGGCCGTGCTTGTCGGTGCCGGAGATGCCCTGCATGGCCCACAGCAGCTTGGAGAGATCGGACTGCGAGACCGGTTCGGCGGAGAAGCGCCGTACCGAGCGGCGTCGCATCACGGCTTCGTCCAGCCGGACCGCCCCAGCTGGCGAAGGAGGTGGGAGCGCAGTGGGATCCATTGCGCGGAAGGCTAGGGCGACCTCTCAAGACAAAGACTCGACATCGGCGATCGGCGGACCACCGACCTCGCGCCAACGCCGGTACACCGCAATGAGCCCGGGGAGGTGGCGACGAATCTCGTCACGAGCATCGGCGCGCATACCCAGTTTCTCGGGACCATCGCGGAGCCCGACGACACCCGAGAACAGGCGCCGGAGCGCGGCGGCGGCCTCGAAGAACTCAAGGTCATCGACCGGTTGTCCCAGGGTGCCCTGATACGCCTCCAGGTGATCGACACCGCCTTCGGGAATCCGGTTGGAGATCCAAAGGATCAGGGCCGCTCCGAGGTCGAATCGAACATCGGTGATCGTTGCCGAAGTCCAATCGATCACCACCGGACCGCGTTCCGAACTGTCGATGACGTTCCATGGGTGAAAGTCCCAATGCACCATCCCGAGGGAGCCTCTTGGCACCCTCGCTGCCCCCGCCGTCAGGAACTCCATCGCTCCCTCGAAGCCACGGACCCCGAGATCGCCGACCATGCGACTCCACTCGGCAATCTGACCAACGACCACCGGCTCGGGGTATGTCGGGCCGGCGAACCCTCGCTCGGCGAGTCGGTCCACGCCGAGGCCATGGAGCTTCGCCTGGAGGACACCCGATCGATCTGCTCCATACCGGTGACGCTCGGCAAGCAGCGGACCCTCGATCCATTCCACGATGATGAACGGCCTGCCGAGGGGCCGCGAGTCCGGCTCGAACGCCACCACGGCGGGTACCGGGTAGTCGCAGCCAGCCAGTGCGACGAGAGCTGAGCTCTCGGTGCGCGATTTCGTCCCGCCATCGGCGCCGTGGTACTCCCGCAGTACGAGCCGACGACCTCTGAGCGAGAACGCCCAGATCTCGCTCTCCCACCCGGCGGCCACAAACCGCCAGTCTTCGGGTGCAGCACCGAATCCCTGCTTCCCACACCACTCGGCAAACGCACCTGCGGGCGGTTCGGGGCTCGACACGCCTAGATCACGATGGAGGGGATCAAGTCGCCCAGAGGATGCGTCGCGTTCACCTGTGCAACGAGCGCGTTCAGTTCGGCTGCTCGGGCTGCGGCGGCGGCGCGATCCGGCATCGTCCTGAGGTGCGGCAGCTCCCTCTGAATGAGCCGCCGAACGTCATCGGCGGCGTCTTGCGCCTTCATCTGTTCGAGGTACCGCCGCGCCCACCAATCGGGGTCGTACTGGCGGTCGAGATCGGGAAGCGGCTTGCCGGTTCCGGGTAGGTGGTCGAACTCGCCACGCGCCATGGCCTCACGAATCGAACGCTCCACCGGACCGACATACCCGGATGGGGTGAGCCACTCCGGGGGGTTCGGTTTGTCACCCTCCCCCGAAGGAGGGTTGCTCGGCTCAGTTGGCATACGCCAGTGATTGGGCGTGAGCCCACCGAGAGGCAGCTTCGCTGTAGTGCTCGCCGGCGAGATCGTAATCCTCCGCCTCGAGCGCATCGAGACTGGCGGCAACATCGGCGGCGGACTCATCGATGGCCAACTCGGCAGACGAGAAGAGGGTCGCAACGCCTCCATAGTCGAGTTCGAGCACCGAGTCACCCGAGAAGGCGTCGATCCACGCCAGCAACTCCTCCACCGGGTCGATCACGACCTCGTCGAATCCCGCGGAGTCGAGGACCTCCACCGTGCGACGCAGACGAGGCACGGCCTCTCTGACACGCGTCCGGTACCGGATCGAGGTGATGCCGTCGATCTCGATGAGCGCCCGCTCAGTCGGGTCGAATGCGGAGAACCACCGCAAGGGGACCGAAAAGGCACTGGTAAGAATGTGGCTGCGCATCCCCGGGTGCCGGTCCTGGATGCGGTGGAGCTCCCGGGCCGCGCGTTCCGCGGCCGCCTCAGGCACCAGCATGGTTGCGGTGGGTCCTTGATAGGCGTTGCGAAATGCGAGCACCCCTTCGAGCATGCGAAGCCGCGCGGTGCGGGGACACACGAACTCTCGGCCATCGATCTGAATCATGAATGCGTCGTCACGCAACGACTCCTCGAACACGCCGTAGGTGCCGTTGATCAAGAGACGCCGCGACCGCATCGGCACTGCCGCACTCAAGCCGGGCTCGTCGATCCGATCCGCCGGCACGTACACGCGTAGATAGGCGGCAATGGCCATAGGGCGATGGTACCGATCACCTGGGTCTGACTGCCCGGGACCCACCAGAACCCCCAGGGCTACACTCGAAATGGCTTCATGCCGGAACGCGAAAAGGAGCAATCGTGGGTGTATTCGATGCGCTGGGGGACCGTGGTCACGAGGAGGTCGTATTCGGCTCCGACCCGGTATCCGGTCTCAAGACCATCATTGCCATCCACTCCACGGCCCTCGGTCCCGCCCTCGGCGGGACTCGCTTTTTTCCGTATGAATCAGAGGCGGAAGCCCTCGAAGACGTGCTCCGCCTCTCCGCAGCCATGTCCCTCAAGGCCGCTGCGTCCGGTCTCGACCTCGGAGGCGGCAAGGCCGTCATCATCGGGGACTCGCGCAAGCTGAAGTCCGAGCGCCTGTGGCGTGCCTACGGCCGTGTCGTCGATTCTCTGCAGGGCCGCTACATCACCGCTGAGGACGTCGGCACCGACGCTCACGACATGGAGATGATCCGCCGCGAGACCCGCTGGGTCTGCGGCGTCCCCGTGGAAGAGGGCGGCTCCGGTGATCCATCGCCCGCAACGGCCCGCGGCCTGATGGCCGCCACCCGCGCAGTCTTCAAGTTCCTCGGATCGGAAGACCTCTCCGGCAAGCACATGGCGGTGCTCGGTGTGGGCAAGGTCGGCTCGGACCTGGTGCGGCGCTTCATCGAAGCCGGGGGCAAGGTCACCATCGCCGATGTCTATCCCCCCGCGATCGAGAAGCTGGTGAAGCGGTTCCCCGACGTCAAGGTGGTGGCGCCCGACGACATCTACGCGGTCGAGTGCGACATCTTCGCCCCGTCGTCGCTCGGCGGCAGCCTCAGCGAGGAGACGATCCCGAAGCTGCGCTGCTCCGCCATCGTCGGCTCGGCCAACAACCAGTTGGCCACCCCGGAGGACGCCGATCGCATCGCCGCACGGGACATCCTGTACGCCCCCGACTTCGTGGTGAACGCCGGCGGACTCATCAACGTGAGCGAGGAGATCCGCGGCTACACGGTGGACAAGGCGGCAGCCCACATCGACCGCATCTACGACACCACCCTGCGGGTGCTCGAGACCTCACGCGAGCGCCGGATCACTCCCCACAAGGCAGCGGTGGAATTGGCCCATCAGCGCATCGAAGAGATCGGCAACCTCAGGCTGTTCCGGCGAAGTGGGGATGATCGGAACTAGGCACTAGGCACTAGGCACTAGGCCGAAGGCAAACGGCGGCAGGCGGCAGACAGCTGGTGGCGCACTGCGCATTGCGCATTGCGCATTGCGGGAGTCCGGACAGGCCCCCGGGCACTCGGCCTGCCATTCCCCCTATCCTCCCTCCGACTCACTCTCCAAGGACGGCTTCCCGTGGCGATCGGGATCGACCCCATACACAATCACCTGAGCCTCGGTCTCAACGACGACGCCCTGCTCCAGATGTACCGCACGATGGTGCTGGCGCGCCGCGTCGACGACCGCATGTGGGCGCTCAACCGGCAGGGCCGGGCGCCATTCGTCGTGTCGGCTTCGGGACATGAGGCCGCCCAGGTGGGAACCGCGCTCGCCCTCGACCGCCGCCACGACTGGGCACTGCCCTACTACCGGGACATGGCGGCGGCGCTGGCGCTTGGCATGACCGCGGAGGAGATCTTCCTCGGGGTGTTCTCCAAGGCGGGCGATCCGAACAGCGGTGGACGGCAGATGCCCAACCACTGGTCGCATCCCGGACTGCGCATCTTCAGCCACTCATCGGTGATCGCCACCCAGTTCCCCCACGCCACCGGCATCGCCAGGGAGTTGCAGCGCACGGGCAAGCCCGGAGTGGTGATGGTGTGGGGTGGTGAGGGGTCGACGTCGGAGGGCGACTTCCACGAGGCGCTCAACTTCGCCGCGGTGCGCCAACTTCCGGTGGTGTTCGTCATCGAGAACAACCTGTACGCCATCTCGGTACCCGCCGCCCAGGAAGTCGCCGGCGACCTGGCGGCCCGGGCCGCGGGGTACGGAATGCCGGCAGTGTCCATCGACGGCAACGACATCCTCGAGGTGTATGGAACCGCGTCCGAGGCGGTCGCCCGAGCCCGGGCGGGTGACGGCCCTTCGTTCATCGAGGCCCGCACCTATCGCCACTATGCCCACACCTCCGATGACGACGACAAGCTGTACCGCACCGCCGCCGAAGTCGAGATGTGGCTGCGGCGCGACCCGATCGGGATCCTCAAGCAGTACCTGGTCGAGAATCGACTTCTCGACGACGCCCTCGAGGCACGGATCGACGACGAGGTCAGCGACGAAGTGAGTGCCGCCGTCGAGCGTGCCGAGAAGTCCGCCGATCCGATCGATCCGCTGGCGTTCGTATACGCCAACCCGATCATCCCCCTCGACCCGGCACACGTTCCGGAGCCGACTCCCGTCGGAGACGAGAAGAACCTCATCACCGCCATCAACGCCACGCTTCACGAGATCCTGGCGGCGGACGAACGTGCCGTCGTCTTCGGCGAGGACGTCGCCGATCCCAAGGGTGGGGTGTTCAAGGCCACGGTGGGTCTCTCGAAGACGTTCGGTGCCGATCGCTCGTTCAACATGCCACTGGCGGAATCGCAGATCATCGGCACCGCGGTGGGTATGGCCGCCGCCGGCGGGCGGCCGCTGCCCGAGATCCAGTTCGCCGACTACATCCATCCCGCCTTTGATCAGATCGTCTCCGAGGTTGCCCGCCTGCATTACCGCACCGCGGGGACATGGAGTTGCCCGATGGTGATCCGGGTGCCGTACGGCGGCGGGATCCATGGGGCGCTCTATCACAGCCAGTCGATCGAGGCGTTCTACGCCCATGTCCCCGGACTGAAGGTCGTGGTCCCATCGACCCCGGCCGACGCCAAGGGACTGCTGTGGTCGGCGTTCAACGACCCCGACCCGGTGATGTTCCTCGAGCCCAAGAAGCTCTACCGGTTGGTGAAGGGACCGGTTCCACCCGGAATGCATCGGGTGCCGATCGGCAAGGCGGCCATCCGCCGGCCGGGTCGCGACGTCACGATCATCGCCTACGGCACGATGGCCTACTTCGCCGTCGAAGCGGCAAACCAGCTCTCCGCCGAGGGCATCGAGGCGGAGGTCCTCGACCTTCGCTCGCTCAAGCCCCTCGACTGGCCGTCGATCGAAGCCGCGGTGCAACGCACCTCGAAGGTGCTCATCGTCTATGAGGACAACGAGTTCGGCGGGTTTGGCGCCGAGGTGTCGGCCCAGATCACCGAGAAGGCGTTCGAGTGGCTCGACGCCCCGGTGCGACGCTACGCCACCCCCGATGTCCCCACCTTCCCCTTCGCCGGTGCCCTCGAGGACCAGGTGATGCCGAATGTCGCCGGAATCGTGAATCGGGCCCGGGAGCTGGCGCAGTACTAGAAGAAGTCTCCAGTCTCCAGTCACCAGCAAGAAGTCGCCAAGGCACCAGGGACCATGAGTACTCGAGGCAGGGAAGCTGGAGACTTGAAGACAAAGGCCTCGGGTCTGGACTGGCGACTGGCGACTGGTGACTGGTGACTTCCTTGATCATCCGTCCCGCTCGTCACTCCGACATCCCCCTGATCGCAGCGTGGACGCAGAACACCTTCGACTGGGGTGACTACGTCGCCGATGCCCTCCCCGGGTGGCTCGACAACCCGGCATCGCAGGTGATCGTCGCCGAGGAGGACGGGGCGGTCATCGCCACCGTCACCGGGACCATGGTCTCACCCAACGAGCTCTGGGCCCAGGGAGTGCGTGTGCACACCGACCATCGTCGCCGCGGGATCGCCACCGCGGTGAGCAACGCCCTCTGGGAGTGGGCTCGGGAACGAGGCGCTGTCATCGCTCGCCTCGCCATCGATGCCACCAATACCGCCTCCGAGGCGCAGGCGTCATCGATGGGTTTCCACAAGGTGTCCGATTGGCGGCGCGGCGAGCGGATCATCGGGGAGGGCTCACCGGTGCCGGAGGGCAATGGTGGCCGCCGCGTTCCCCCACCGGAGCGGCTCGAGCCGGCTCACTCTGCGGAGGCGGAGCCTGCCTTCTTGTCGTGGTCCACCGGCGAACTCGCCCGGGCAGCACACGGCTTGCTCCCCATCGGCTGGGTGTGGCGGCGCATGACCGCCGACCACCTGGTGCTTGCCGCCCGCAATCGCGACCTCCACGAGGGTCGACCCGGGTGGGCCATCGCCGAAGTGGATGACGAGGACGACATGCTCGTCGTGCACTGGATGGAGACCACCCGCGATGATGCCGTGGCCATGGCACGAGCGCTGGTCGATCTCGCCGCAGAGGCCAGGGTCGGTGAGATGCGCATCTGGGTGCCGACTGTGGACTGGCTGGAGACAGCGTTCCAGAGACTCGGCTTCGAGTTTCACACGGTGGGGTTGTGGGCGAGGGAGCTTGCGTAGTCATCAGTCATCAGCCGTCAGTCGGATGCATCCGGACCGCCTCGCGTGCGGCAGAAGACTGAGGACTGAAGACTGAGGACTCCCGGCTACCTCGGTAGGTGATAGCTCGCCAGCGTCTCCATGTAGTTGGCGCGTTCGAACGCGGCAGGATTGGGGGCACCGCGCCACGACATGGAGCCCTTGAGTTGCTCGACCGAGGCGTACTCGTGCTCGACCATCCACTCGCTGAGCCCAGTGATCGCAGATTCGATCCATCCTGGTCCGTGGATGAGCAGGGCCGATGCCGTCATCGTGGCGTCCGCTCCCACGAGCAACAGCTTGATCGCTCCGAAGTGATCGTGGACCCCCGTGGTGGCGGCCAGTGAAGCCTTCACCCGGCCATGGAGGATGGCGATCCAGCGCAGCGGCAACCGCAACTCGACAGCCGTGCTCAACTTGAGGTCTGGCACCACCACCAGGTTCTCCAGGTCGATGTCCGGCTGGTAGAAGCGATTGAACACCACGAGGCCGTCGGCTCCGGCGTCGACGATGCGCTTCGCCATGTTTGCGGTCGAGGAGAAGAACGGGCCGACCTTGACCGCCAGCGGAATGCTGATCGCCCGACGCACCTCGGTGACGATGTCGAGGTAGCGGCGCTCCACCTGTTCGCTCGTCTCCTCCATGTCGGCGGCGACGAAGTACACGTTGAGTTCGAGGGCGCTGGCGCCGGCGTCCTGCATCTTGCGGGCATAACTCGTCCATCCCCCGGGCGACGCTCCATTCAACGAGGCGATGACGGGAACCCGGAGAGACTCGCGGGCGCGGGTGATGAGCGAGAGGTATCGCTCCGGTCCGGTGTTGTAGGACGCCATCTCAGGCAGATACGAGAGTGCTTCGGGAAACGACTCGGTGCCGTGCTCGAGGGTGGTGTGCACCTGAAAGGCCTCATGTTCGATCTGTTCTTCGAACAGCGACGGCAGGACCACGGCCGAGGCCCCGGCCGCCTCCAGGAGCAGCAACCGATCGAGGTCGCGGCCGAGTGGCGAAGCCGACACGACGAACGGGTTGCGCAGGTGGAATCCGAGGTACCGGGTGCTGAGATCGGGCTTCATACCGTCACCTCGTCTCCCGGCAACCCGCGTTCCAATCCGGCGAGTTGCTCGTAGTAGCGGCGCCTCTCGTCGATGTCCTCCTGGCCGGCCTTCAGCAACTCCTCCGACCGCTCCGGATCGGCCCCGGCGAGCATCGAGAACCGAGCCTCGGACGCAGCGAACTCCTTGAACGGCATCGTGGGTGGCCGCGAGTCGAGAGCAAAGGGCTTGTCTTCCGATGCCGCCAGCCGCGGATCGAAGCGGTACAGCGGCCAGTAGCCGCTGGCGGCGGCATCCTTCTGGTGGCCCATCATCTTCGCCAGGTCGAAGCCATGGGCGATGCAGGGGCTGTAGGCGATGACGAGCGATGGGCCTGGGTACGACTCGGCCTCGGCGAGCGCCTTGACCGTTTGGGTCATGTTGGCCCCCATGGCGATCTGGGCGACGTACACGTTGCCGTACGCCATGGCGATCATCCCCAGGTCCTTCTTGCCCGACGACTTGCCCGCCGAGGCGAACTTCGCCACGGCGCCGCGGGGCGTGGCCTTCGACGCCTGGCCACCGGTGTTGGAGTACACCTCGGTGTCGAG
>CAYYIA010000011.1:0-14632 GCA_964471875.1 uncultured Acidimicrobiia bacterium | reverse complement strand
ATGACTCGGGATCACACCGGGGAGCAGATCGAGGTAGTAGTCGATCACGCTGGGGAGGATCGGCTGCGACGTCACGTAGATCAGGTGGGCACGGGGCTGACGCAGCAGGAGGAGCAGGAAGAGGTACCGCTCCTCGTAGGGCTGCATGGCGATGGCCGAGCCCTCGGTCTTGTCGAGGGAGATGGACGGGATGACCACGATCGTCTGCGGGTCCTGATTCATCTTCTCGATCGAACGCCACAGCGGGACCAGCTTCTCCTGGAGCACCTCGAAGCGCGCCTGGGCATGCGGTGGTGAGGCGGGCGTCGGTGGCGTAGCGGTCATGGGACTCCCTCAGGGCATCGGCGGAACCCGGAGGCTACCGAACTCGCCTCGCCTCGGCGTGGCTCGGGCACCACTCAGGGGGTGTACGCCTGCTCGATGCGAACCACCACACCGTTCTCGACCAACAGGTGGTAGGGCTGGCCGTAGCGGGCGCCTGCCGCACACGTGGTCGCACACGGATAGCTGGGCTCGTAGAGATGCAGCAGGGAGTCGTATCCGCCACCGGCCAGGTAGTCGGCAAACTCCGCGGGAGAGATCGGGCCGACGTCACCGAGGTCACGACCCACGAGGTACACCTCGGCGTCGGGCGCAAGCACCAGCGTGCGCCGATCGTCATCGTTGGTGTTGACGAAGCACGCCCCGTTGCCGCCGCAGGCCTGGGGTTGATCGATCGGATTCCACTCACCTGGGTCGAAGTCGATCTCGAGGCCGTTGTCCGACACCACCACATCGAAGGCGGCATAGGGGCCGCATGGCGCCTCGACCAGCAGCCACGACGCCACCCAGGCGCGACCGGTAAAGGCTCCCTCGAAGAGCACCTCGTACCAGAGGCGGGCCGAGTCATCCTCATCGGCGGTGCCCGTACCCAGGATCCCGGTGGCGTCGTACGGGAGCGTGCCGATCACCGGACTGGTCTCGCCGGGTCCCGAGCGCACGTTGAGAGCTGCGGAAGCGCTGACTCCCGTCACGCAGTACTCCCCGACGGTGAGCAGCGCAACCGAGGTGGTGGTCGAGCTCGCCGTCGTCGTGCTGGCGGCAACCGTGGTCGTCGTGGTGGTGCCTGCGGTGGTGACCACCGTGGTGGTGGTTGCGTCGGCGACGGCGACCCGATCACAGGAGTCGCAGTGCGCCCGCAGCCACAGCAACCCGAGCAACATCGTGATGAGCGTCAACGACGCCCCGAGCAGACCGAGGATCAACCGGCGCCGGGACGACTCACCACCGTCGTCGATGATCATCCCGCCCCCAGGCCGAACACCCCGCCGTCACCGGGCCAGGTCGCCACGGTGTAGACGACAGCCGCGATCAGTAGCACCACCAGCACGACGAGGAGCCGGATCACCAGCCGCTCAAACCGTCGCGAGGATTCGGCCATCGTGTCTCCCGGGTGTTCGGTTGCTCACGCTACACGCCCGCCCCGTCGCTATTCGTACGAGATGGCCTCGAGGATGTCGAGCCGGGCGCCGCGCCTCGCCGGGAGGATGGCGGCGAGAACGCCGCCGATGGCGGCCACCACGAGATAGACGATGAGCTGGGTGACCGGAAGGGCGAGCTCGAGTCCCTGGCCAACGGCGAGCACCACGGCCGAGCCCAGTACCACCCCGACCACGAGGCCGAGCACTCCGCCGAACACCGCGATGAGCACAGCCTCCCAGCGAATCATCCGCTTCACCTGCTTGCGACTCATTCCCACCGCTCGCAGCAACCCGATCTCGCGGCGACGCTCGGCAACCGAGAGCGCCAGGGTGTTCACGATCCCCATCAGGGCGATGATGATGGCGAAGCCCAAGAGCACGACCAGCAGATTGAGCACACCGTCGATCTGCTTCTCGAAGTCGGCGATCAGCTCCTCGGTGTCGGTGAGGGCGGCGTTCGGGTACCCGTCGGTGACGGTGGCGATGGCTGCCCGTGCCGTCACGAGATCGACCCCGTCGGCGACCTTGATGTAGATGAAGCGATCGAGATGGAAATCGATGTACTGCTCGAAGGTGGTGAAGTCGATGACGGCGGGAACGCCGACATCGGTGTCGTCGTAGATTCCCACCACCTCGAGGTCGGCCACCTCCAGGTTGGCGAATTGGATGCCAACCGTATCGCCCACCCCGACCTCGAGCCGGTCGGCGTCAGCCCTTGCCAGGAGCACGGTGCCGGGGGCGAGGTCATCGACCGAACCCGCGGTGACATCGACGCTGATCACCTCCGACCAGTCCCCATCGGTGGCGAGCAACATCTGGTCTTTCGTCTCACCCGCGAAGCGGAAGTCGCCGATCCGGTCCCGGACGACCACCGCCAGTTCGGGGAGTTGCCGCAGCTCCTCCGTCAGGGTCGGAGGCAAACCCGTGGCGCGCGGGTCGCTGAAGCCTTCGAGTCGCACCTGGAACTCCGTGGCGAAGCTCTCGCGGAACGAGGAGGCGATCGCCGACTTCACCGATGCCGAGAACACCGCAATGAGGGTCACCAGCGCCACCCCGATCATGAGGGCGGACGCCGTCGATGCGGTGCGCCGAGGCTGGCGCATCGCATTGCCCTGGGCGAGCTTGCCATTGATGCTCAGCCGGGCCATGGGAGCTCCGGCCCACCGAGCGAAGGCGCGCGCCACGAGCGGGGCGAGCAGCGACACCCCGATGAAGGTCACCACGGCGCCGGCACCGACGACGGCGATGGCGTTGTCGAACCGGAAGATGAGCCCGACGGCGAGGAGCAGCATTCCGAAGCCGGTGACGCCGGCACCCACGGAGACACGGCGCGCCAGCGACCGCACCGGGGCCTCCACCTCGCGCAGGGCCGCCACCGGCGGCACCTTCGCCGCCTTGCGGGCGGGCACCATCGATGCGACCAGGGTGACGATCACTCCGACGAGCATCCCCACCACGATGGTGCGCGGTGCGATCACCATGGCATTGGTCGGGATGCCGAATCCGAATGCGGCGAAGGCGCCGCGCAACCCCAGGGCGATCAGGATCCCGGCTCCTATACCGATGATCGAGGCGACGACTCCAACGGCGAGCGCCTCGATGACGACCATCATCGTCACCTGACGGGCGGTGGCCCCCACTGCCCGCAGCAGTGCCAGTTCGCGCGTGCGCTGCGCCACGATGATGCGGAAGGTGTTCTGGATGAGGAAGGCGCCGACGAACACCGCCACCCCGGCGATGGTGAGCAGGATGGTGTTCACGAACCCGAGTCCCTGGCCGAACTCCTCGAGGTTGTTGTCGGCCTCGTCCTGACCGGTGATCACCTCGGCACCCTCCGGGAGGAACGCCGCGATCTGGGCCTGAACCAGGTTCACATCCGCGGTCGGGTCCAGGACCACGGCGATCGAGTTCACCTTGCCGTCGGCGTCGAAGACCCGCTGCGCGGTTTCGAAGTCGAAGACCACAAGGGTCGCCCCCATGAGATTGTCGGCCTCTCCGAAGGTGGCGATACCCGAGATGCGGAAGGGCTCGACACCCGCAGGCGTGATCACGTCGACCACGGCGCCCAGCAGGAGGTTGTTCGCCTCGGCGGCGAACGAGTCGATGACGATCTCGTCGGGAGCCTGAGGCCAATCCCCGTCGCGCACCGTGAGGGGGGTGAGGTCAGCGCCTGTCGGCCAGTACGAGAACGCCAACGTCGGAGGGCCATTGCCTCCGATCGGACACGGTCGAGTGGGATCAGCCTCCGGACCCTTCTCGCAGGGCGGCGGAGCGACGATCTGGGCGATGCCCTCGACGCTCGGCGCCGAGACCACCACACCGGGGATCTCCGCGACCTGGTCGACGAGTTCCTCGTCGATGAGCGGGGAGGTGAAGCCGAACTCGGCCACTCCCTTCACCCACAGATCCACACCCGAGTTGACGTCGTTGAACAGCTTGGTGAACGACGCCTTGATGCTGTCGGTGAAGACGTAGGTGCCCGAAACGAAGGCGACTCCGAGCACGATCGCCAGCGCCGTCATCGCCAGCCGCACCTTGTGGGCGAGCACGCCCTTGAGGGCGAGTCTCAGCACGTCAGCCTCCCAGCGACTTGAGGTGCTCGAGAATCGTGTCGGTCGTCGGATTGATCAACTCGCCGGACTGCTTGCCGTCGGCGAGGAACACCACCCGATCGGCGTACGAGGCGGCGTGGGCGTCGTGGGTGACCATCACGATGGTCTGGCCGAACTCGTCCACAGCACGGCGCATGAACCCGAGCAGTTCGGCGCTCGACTTCGAGTCGAGGTTGCCGGAGGGTTCGTCCGCAAAGATGATCTCGGGACGCGAGACGAGGGCCCTCGCCGCAGCAACGCGCTGCTGCTGACCACCCGACAGCTCGCTCGGCCGATGCGTCAACCGATCCCGCAACCCGACGGTGTCCACCACCGTGTCGAACCATGCCCTATCGGGTTGATTCCCGGCGATATCGACGGGGAGGGTGATGTTCTCCGAGGCGTCGAGCGTCGGGATCAGATTGAACGACTGGAAGATGAAGCCGACCTTCTCGCGCCGCAGCAGGGTCAGAGCCTTCTCCGAAAGGTCGTTGAGACAGACGTCGCCGATGTAGACGCAGCCGTCCGTGAGCGAGTCGAGGCCGGCCACGCAATGCAGCAGCGTGCTCTTGCCCGAACCGGAGGGACCCATGATGGCGGTGAACTTCCCCCGTTCGAACGACACGGTGAGATCGTCGAGGGCGGTGACGCGGGTGTCTCCCTCACCGTAGACCTTGACGGCATTCTCTACCCTGACGGCAGCGTTCACGGCTGGCCCTCCCTGGCGGCGACTGCGAGGGCGAAAGTTACTCGCTCGCCGAGGCGTCCCCGCCAGCCGATCGGTTGCGACGGCGTCGCTTGCCGGACCCGCCTTCCCGCGGCTCCCACGAGAAGAACTTCAAGGCGAGCAGCGACCCCACCACTGCCCACAGGGCCATCACCCCGAGATGCTCCCAGCGAAAGGCCGGACTCTCGGTGAGGGGATGGAACGCGTCCTGGAACGCCTGGACGAAGTGCCGCAGCGGGAAGAAGTTGCCGATTGCGGTGAGCCATGCCGGTGGGTTGTCGATGGCGATGAACACGTCGGAGAGGAAGGCGAGGGGAAGGATGGTGGCGTTGGCCACCGCAGGGGCCGAGTCCCCCGTTGGGGAGACGGCGCCGAGGGTCAGCCCAAGGGCTGCAAAGCAGGCCGTTCCAGTGACGAACGTCAGGAGCGCCGCCGGCAGCTTGGCGACCTCGATGTTCACGTCGAAGGCGAACACACCCACGGTCATCATCAACAGGGTGGCAAGGAATGCGATCCACACGCCGGAGCCGATCAGACCCGCCATGTACACCCACGCCGGTAGCGGGGTGCCCCGGAAGCGCTTCAGGATGCCCTCGTCACGGGCGATGGCGACACCGATCCCGATGTTGGTGTACGTCGCCGAGGCGGCGGCGAACACCGCCAGGGCCGGCGCGTAGAACTGCGCTACCGAATACTCGCGTCCCCTGATCTCGAACGTCTCGGTGCCGAAGATCACCGAAAACAGCAGCAGGAACATGAGGGGGAAGGCGATCGTAAAGAACGCTGCCACCGGGGTGCGCCAGAACAGTCGGTTCTGATAGCGGACCTGCCGCCAGGCGAGCGCCGGTGTCGCGGTGCGGCCTTCAGCCATTCGGGCCCTCCCGCGTCAGTTGCAGGTAGACGTCCTCGAGCGATGGCCGGGTGACGGTGAGGCCCTCGAGGGCGACACGGTGTTGGATCGCCCAGCCAGTGAGAGCGTGCAGCCCGGCAGGAAGGTCGGTCACCTCCACACGGACGAACCCATCGGTGCCGGGAGCAGCGTCGAAGGGCGCCGGAGGCCGCGACCCGGCCGTGGCGCGGAAGGCGACGACTGCATCGCCATCGCCGCGGCCGCCAAGCGTGTCCGGCGTCCCCGAGGCCACGATCCTCCCATCGGCGATCACCGCCACCCGATCCGCCAGGTTCTGCGCCTCATCCATGTAGTGGGTGGTGAGGAGGATCGTCTTGCCCAGGGTGCGCAGGTTGGCGATCAACTCCCATGACTTGCGCCGCGCCGAGGGATCGAAGCCGGTGGTGGGCTCATCGAGGAAGATGAGATCGGGATCGCCGACGATGCCGAGGGCCAGATCGACACGGCGGCGCTGGCCACCCGACAGGGTCTTCACCCGGGCATCGGCTTTCTCGGTGAGGCCGGTGATCTCGATGACCTCGTCGACGGGGCGACGCTTCGGATACATCGCCCCGTAGAGCCGCAGCGATTCGCGCACCGTGAGCTCCCGGTCGATCCCCGAGGTCTGGAGGACGATGCCGATGCGCTCACGAAACTCGCGCCCCGCCTCGGCGGGATCGACACCGAGCACCGACACCTCGCCGCCGGTGCGCTGGCGGTGCCCTTCGAGGATCTCCACGGTCGTGGTCTTGCCGGCCCCATTGGGACCGAGCAGGGCGAAGACCTCTCCGGTTTCGATGGTGAGGTCGATGCCGCGGACCGCCTCGACGGCCCCGTAGGCCTTGACCAAGCCGCGAACGGAGATGGCGGGCATGGAGGAAGGGTACCGGGCGAAGCCCGGTGCGATCAAGGGATCGTGAGTCCTCAGTCCTCAGTCCTCAGTCGGAATCGCGCTCGAGCCATCCGGCGAGCCTCGGGCTGATGACTGATGACTGATGACTCCTGGCCGTCAGCTCACCGCAGGTGCGGCATCACCTCTGCGGCGAACACCTCCAGCGAGTCGCCCCACACCACGTCGGCGAAGTAGCCGGTGAGGTGGATGGCACCGGCGTCGCGGAAGGCCCCGAGTTGGTCGATCACCTGTTGCGGCGTGCCGGCGATCGTCTGCGGGCTCGCCAGGTACTTGTCCGTCGACCTCCCGATCTGCGCTGCGGTGCGTTCCACCTTCGAGCGAAGGTCGGCCTCGTCGCTTCCCACCGTCACGAACATATGCACCGTGCGACCGATCTCCGCCGGGTTCCGGCCCACGGCGGCGCAGTGCTCGTCGAGGATCCGGCTCTTCGCCGCGAACGTCTCGACCGTCCCTGCGAAGTTGGCGAAGTCCGCATAGGTGGCGACGATGCGCAGCGTCTTCTTCTCTCCGCCGCCTGCGATCCACAGCGGAGGATGCGGTGATTGCAGACCCTTGGGCTGATTGATCGCACCCTTCACCGAGTAGTGCTTACCGGAGAAGGTGGCCTCATCCTCGGTCCACATCTTCTTGATGATCTGCACCGCCTCATCGAGTTGGGCGAGGCGGGTCCCGTCGCTGGGATAGGGGTATCCGTAGGCGAGATACTCGTGCTCGTACCAACCGGCGCCGATGGCGAACTCGAGGCGACCACCGGAGATGACATCGATGCTGCTCGCCACCTTCGCCAGGTACGCCGGGTTCCGGTAGGAGTTGCAGGTGCACATCTGGCCGAGACGCACCCGCTCGGTGGCGGCGGCAAGCGCCGCCATCAGGGTCCAGCACTCGTAGGTCGCTTCCTGGGTGGGCTGGGGAACGGTGTGGAAGTGGTCGTACACCCACGCCGTGTCGTATCCGAGCCGCTCGATGCGCTTCGCCGCGGCCAACATGGTGGGCCACTGCTCGGCAACGGGCACCCCGACGAGGTCCATTCGCCAACCCTGAGGGACGAAAGCTCCGAATTTCATGGCCGTGACGCTAGACCGCCCCCGAGGCGCCGACTGCGCCGAACCGCCCGAGGCTGCTTGACTCGCGGCGAATGAACGCCGACCGGGACCTCCCCCTCCTGTTCGTTCTGCTCGGATTGTTCGCCTTCTCGGTGGTGATCGCCGCCGCCGAGACCGCGTTTCTGCGCATGCCCGCGGTGCGCGTCCAGGCACTCGCCTCCGTGGGCAGCCGTCGCGCCGTGCGTCTCAGCGCCCTCACCCACCGGTTGTCGCAGGTGCTCAACGCGATCTTGCTGGCAGCGCTCCTCGCCCAGATCGGCGCCGCCACCGTGGCGGGGATCCTGGCGGACCGGTGGTTCGGACCGCTGGGGGTGACCATCGCCTCGGCGGTGCTCACCTTCATCCTCTTCATCTACGCCGAGGCGATCCCCAAGACCTTTGCAGTCCGCCATCCCGATCGCGTGGCGCTGGCCCTGGCGTTTCCCCTGGCGGTGATCGAGATCGTCCTCCGCCCCCTGGTGCGCATCCTGGTCGCCATCGCCGACCTGCAGATGCCGGGGAAGACCGTGGTGGCGTCGCCCACCGTCACCGAGGACGAGTTGCGCATGCTGGCCTCCCGGGCTGCCCTCGAAGGGCAGATCACCACGCACGACCTCGAGTTGATCGAACGTGCATTCCGCTTCGGCGACCGTCAGGTGGACGGGATCATGGTGCCCCGTCCCGACATCGTCGCGGTGGACGAGAACGCCACCGCGCGTGAGGCGATCGAGGTGGCACTCGACGCCGGCCACCGCCGGCTGCTCGTGTACAGCGGCAGCCCCGAGAGCATGACGGGAGTCGTGGTGGTGCGCGATCTGCTGCGCATCCCCGAGGCCCGGCGCGACCAGGTCACGGCAGGCGTACTCGCCGACCCTCCCCTTGTCGTGCCCGAGTCGAAGCGGATTCTCGGTCTCCTCACCGACATGCAGGCTTCGGGAACGCACATCGCGGTGGTGGTCGACGAGTATGGCGGCACTGCGGGCATGGTGACCATCGAGGACATCGCCGAAGAAATGCTGGGCTCGATCACCGACGAACCGGCCATCCCCGACGTGGTCGAAACCGGCCCCGAGTCGTGGATGATCGACGCCTCGATGCCGGTGGCCGACCTCGCCGACCTGCTCGAGACGCCCCTCGAGGATGATGAGTGGACCACCGCGGCCGGCATGGTGTTGGGACTCCTGGGACGCATGCCGCAGGTCGGTGACACCGTCACCTACGGGCGGCACGCGATTCGGGTCGTCGGGGTGCGCGGTCGTCGCATCACCCGCCTCGAGGTGAAGAAGACTTCCTGATCCAGCGGTCAGGCCCGGGCCAACGCGAGCATCGTCACGTCATCGCCCAAGTCGGTCGACGGGGCGCAGTGGGTCTTGAGCGCTTCGATGATCCGATCGATCACTTCGGGGCCGTCGGCTCCGGCGACCGCGGCATTGAACCGCGCCGTCCCCCAGAACTCGCCACCGGGGTCGCGCGCCTCGATGACCCCGTCGGAGGCGATCACGACCACCGCCCCTTCGGGCAGGTGCCTGACGACCGTGTCGTAGGAGGCATCGGGCATCCAACCGAAGGGCATGCCGGTGGCGCGGAGCTCTTCGGCGCGTCCCCCGGGGAGCTTCAACGCTGGGAGCGGATGACCGGCATTGGCGAACGACAGTGTGCCCGCCTGCGGGTCGAGCACTCCGTAGAAGCACGTGACGAACATGCCGGGTGTCATGTCGGCGGTGAGCCGTTCATTCACGCGGCGCAGCACTTCGGCGGGGTCGGACAGCGTGTCGGCGACCGAGCGCACCACGGCGCGGCACGTTGCCATGATGATGGCTGCCGGCACCCCCTTGCCCGAGACGTCGGCCACGAGCAGCCCGAAACGTCCGTCGTCGAACGGGATCATGTCGTAATAGTCCCCGCCGACCTCACGCGACGACTCGTAGCGCGCCGCAAACCGCCAGCCGTCGACGGTTGGGAGTTGGTGCGGAAGCAGATCGCGCTGGATGGTGCGAGCCACGGCCAACTCCCCATCGAGTCGCGCCCGCTCCACCGCAAGGCGTTCCTGTTCCTCGACGAGTTGCCCCACGCGAACCGCCGGCGCCGCCGCTGCCGCGATCCGCACCAGGTGGCGACGATCGAGCCCGGCATAGGGCCGCCCCGACCGTCGCGGGCCGAGGAACACCGCCCCCACCGGCTTGCCCTGGGCCACCAGCGGCACCATCAGTTCGGCACCTTCAGGCCACGCTGCGTGATCGGGTTCGTCGGCATCGCGGTCGATGGGCTCGATCGAAACCGATGCAGTCGGCGGGTCACGCAGCTCCACCCACGATGCGGTGGGCTGGACGGTTTGGCGTAGCACCGCACCCAACGCGGCTGCGATCGACACCGGGCGAACGAGATCGGTGACCTCGCGGGTGAACTGCTCCACCGCCTGTTCGGTGTCGTACTTCTCTCGATAGAAGCGACGGTCCACCGCAGCCTGCACCCGGCGTCGCACCGGCTGGAAGACGAGCACGAGCACCACTCCGGTGATCACGCCGGCGACGCCCCGGCCGCCGCCGACGGTGCCAGCGAGAAGGCTGCCGAGACCCACCAGGCCGATGAGGAAGGCCCCCGCCACCATCGCGGTGAGGACCGCATAGACCAGTGCCCGGTTGGCGAGCAGCCCGAGATCCCACAGGCGGTAGCGGACAACGGAGATGCCCACCGCCACCGGAAGCAGCAGCAGAGCGAGCGTGAGGAGGAACAGCAGATTGAGATCGTGCAGAGCCTCGAGCCGCCGGGTGGCGAGCACCAGGTCGAAGAGCCCTTCTTCGAGCCGCGGTTGGAGCGCCCAGAACGCCAGGATCGTGGCCACCGTCGCCGAGAAGGCCACCACCACCAAGCGGATCTGGGAGCGACGCTCCGGATCGATCCGGCTGTAGCGGACGATGAGGGCCGCCACGGCACCGAGGCCGGGCAGCACCGTCCAGGCGACTGCCGCTCCGGTGGCCCACTCCCGGGGATCGAGCCATGAGCCCGGCAGCGCCGCCCACAGGAGCACATGGACCGAGAAGCCTCCGACGGCCAGCGACCACCACCGACCCAATGGCCGCCCGTCGGGGAACACCAGCGCGAACAGCAGCAACGCGAGCCCGGCGGCGGAGCGCCACAGCACCGGCCCGGGGCGCAGGGTGCCGACCCACGACGCCGCAGCCTCCCAGCCACCTCCGAGCACCGACAGCGGTGAGAACAACGCGGCACCTACGAGGAGGAGGGTGAGCGAGGTCGTGACCTGCATCGGAGCGCGCCGGCCCCGCAGCAGGATGAGCAGCCCCGTCGCCCAGAACACGACGACACCGAGCAGGTGGATGGCGATCTGACCCGTTCGGATCATCGACCCGTCGAAGAACAAGCCGAGCTCGTCGGCCACCTCGGGCTGCAGCGAGAGTGGACCCTGATCGACGATGAGCATGCGGGTGTCGGCGGCGAAGTAGGCGATGAATGCGGCGAGGCCCACCACCACGACCGCGAGCGCCGCAGCACCCGCCCCCACCCGTGCCATGACGCGCACGGTGGCCGCGGTCACTCCTCCTCCAGGGGCAGCCACCACGAAGCCGAAGGTGTGGTCGGAGAGGGCGCGAGATGCGAGTGGCAGTTGACGCACAACTCGCCTCCCGAGTGCTCGAAGATGTCGTCATGAACGGGGGCCCCGCGAGCCACGCCCGGAACCGCGTGGCACGAGGCGCAGTACTGAAACGACTCGCTTTCGATGAGGTGCGGCACGTCCGGCGCCGAGAAGTCATCGGCCATCCAGACCAGGGACACGGCGATGAGGGCGACGCCGAGACCAAACGCCGCACCCACCCGGGCTGCCACCACTCCAATGGGGAGGCGCCGCCGCGCCATCGCCACGACGGGCGACATCCCGAGGGTGACCATCGTCATCAGCAGGGCCAGCGGGAGCAGGATGCGCGCCGCCGCCCCGCCGGTGACGATCCCCGACAGTCCACCCACCAGGACGATCGCAACGAGCAGGCTGCGCGACCGTGACCGACCGGAGGCGGAGTCGGTGGGGAGTGCGATCCACAGCACCCCGTAGGCGGCACCACCGATGACCGGCACGGCAAAGGCGGTGCGCACCCAACCCACCCTCCAACCTGTGGCTCGGGCGACGGCGGCGGCCACACCCGCGACCATCCGGTCGTCGCGGCGACGCTCCGGGATTCGCGCAGGAACGCGAGCGCCCACGATGAGCACCGTCGCGGCATACCCGCTGGCCCACAGCAGCGCTCCCACCGAGTTGGAAACCCCGAGCGCGGAGGCGTCGTATCGAAACGCCATCGACACCACCGCGGACGTGGTGACAGCAGCAACCGCGGACCAGGCCGCCACCCGCCATCCCGGTGGGCGCATCGCCGCGACGAAGGTGAGCAGTGTCACCGCAATGGTGAATGCTGCCATCGCCCCCCAATGCGACTCGTGCCCCTGCACCAGCAGTTGTGCCTTCTCGAGGTTGGCGATCACATCGGGACCGAGAATCACGAGCACGAGTCCGGCGAACACCAAGAGGCGCGGCTCGCGGTGCAACGGTGGCAGGGCCACCCGCCGCCACTCCGGATCGAGAACGATGAGTCCCAGCGGCGGGAGCAGGTAGGCGAGCGCAAGCGGCTCGAATCCGGTGGTCACGGTGATCACGCCCGCAGCGAGTGACAGCGTGATGAGCGCCTGCACCGCGCCGGTGGTTCGATCGGTCTTGCGAAGGTGGGCGAGCACGCCGATGAAGCCGAGGGTGAAGAGCGCCCCGATCGACACCTCGTGAACCCGATGAGAGATGGCATCGTCGAAGTCGGCGAACCATCCGATGACGACCAAGCTCATCGGGCTGAACACGTAGAGGAACGCCGCGTAGAAGATGGCGGCACCGACGTGAATGCGTCGACGCGCCGATACCACCGAATGCCCGGTTGTGCCGGTGATGGGTCCCCCTCCCGTGAACCGGGACTCTAGGCCGGGAGCGAATCCGGCGACTGCCGGTAGCGATACGCCGGCAGTACCTTCCCGACCGATGGACTCCGGCTTCTTCGGTCCCGATTCGATGACCTGGAAACTGAACCAGGAGATGACGGTGCTGTTCGGCGGGGTGCGGGCCCTCCTCCTCCATGCCGCCCATCCCTTGGTGGCAGCGGGCGCCCGACAGACCGCCACCTATCGACGCGATCCGTGGGCACGGCTGCTCCGGACCCTCTCCCTGCAGTTGCTGCTCCCGTTTGGTACCCGCCAGGAGGCGCAGCACGCCGCCGACCGCATCAACCGGCTGCACACGGTGATCAACGGCATCGACGAGGCGACGGGCGAGCGCTACGACGCCCTCGACCCCGAACTCCTGCTCTGGGTCCACGCGTGCCTCGAACAGAGCACCGTGATCTTCTACGAGTTGACCGTAGGCCCACTCACCGTGGTGGAGAAGCAGCGGTTCCACGAAGAGAACCTCACGGCAGCCGAACTCATCCTCCTCCCCCGGGATCGGGTCCCCGCCACGTATGAGGGACTCGTCGCCTACATCGATGGGGTGATCGCCTCGGACCGGCTTCTCGTCACCGACGTCGCCCGCGAGGTCGCCGACCTCATCCGCGGTGGCCCGGTTCCGCTGCACATCAAGCCGATCTGGAAGTTCATCTCCTTCGCCGCCATCGGAACACTTCCCGATGAAGTGCGCCGCAGTTACGGCTTCCGATGGACCCACCGCCGCGAGCGCTGGCTCGCCGCCAAGCTGCGATTCCTCAAACGACTCCGCCCCCATCTCCCCACCCGGTTCCGCCTCATCCTCCCCGCCCGAGTGGCGCGCAAGAGGTTGGCGGGCCAGACCGTCGAGATGCCAAGGCCGTAGGAGTAGGCACCTGGCACCAGGCACCAGGCACCAGGCACCAGGCACCAGGCACCAGGCACCAGGCACCGAAGAGACTCGCTCCATGGAGCCCGAGGCTCCTGCAGCGTTCCCCAGCCGGCACCCGGCCACTGGTCACATCTCTTGCTGGCGACTGGGGACTGGAGACTGGAGACTCGTTCCCTAGGCTTCGCTCATGCTCGATGTCGTCGTTGTCGGCTCTGGTCCCAATGGGCTCGTGGCCGCGGTCACGCTGGCCGCGGCAGGCAAGCGCGTTCTGGTGCTCGAGGCGGCAGCGACCATCGGCGGAGGGGCCCGTACCGCCGAACTCACCCTCCCGGGTGTTCGTCACGATGTCTGCTCGTCGGTGCACCCGCTCGGTGCCGGATCACCGGTGATGGTTGCCCTGCAGTTGCCCGGCCTTGCCTGGGCTCATCCCGAAGTCGCCATGGCCCACCCACTCGACGACGGTTCGGCGGCTGTCCTCCTGCGCGATCTCGATGAGACCGCGGCCCGTCTGGGTGACGACGCCGCCGCCTACCGCGCCACCTTCGGAAGCGTCGCCCGGCACTGGAAGCACTCGGTGAACTTCGCCCTCGGCCCCCCGCTCGCGGCGCTGCGCCATCCCCTTGCCGGTGCTCGGTTCGGAAGGCTCGCCCTGCAACCCGCGTCGTGGTTGGCGCGTCGGTTCCGAACCCCACAAGGTCGCGCGCTCGTGGGCGGACTTGCCGCCCATGCCGCGGTACCACTGACCCGGATCGCCACTGCCGGTGTTGGGCTCACCCTCGGTGCGGCCGGCCACACGGTCGGCTGGCCGTTCGCCGCAGGCGGGTCCGGGGCCATCGTCACCGCACTCGCCCAACGACTCGAGTCGCTGGGTGGCGAGATCCGTACCCGCAGCGAGGTCATCGAGTGGAGCGACCTGCCAGAGGCGCGCATCGTCATGTTCGACACCCTGCCGAGCACCGCAGCCCGCATCGCCGGCGACCGCATCTCGCGGCGAGTGACCCGGCGGTATCGCAGCCTTCGCCCCGGGCCGGGAGTGTTCAAGGTCGACGTCGCCCTGTCCGGACCGATCCCTTGGACCAATGCCGACTGTCGCCGCGCCGGCACGATCCA
>CAYYIA010000010.1:0-15358 GCA_964471875.1 uncultured Acidimicrobiia bacterium | reverse complement strand
CCGGTACTTCTTCTATTGGGCCCTCGTGCAGGTGGTCGGCATCGGGCATCGCCTGCTGCGGAGGCTCACCGTTGCCGGCCTGGCGCGCCGACGCCACCTCGAGCCGATCCGCACTCCGGGCCTCGGGTCGGATCCCCGGGTCGCGGCTCTTCTCCCCGCAGACCTCGGCGTCGCCCTCAACTTCGATCAGATCATCCCCGAACCCATCCTCCAACAGTTCCGGCACGGCGTCGTCAACGTCCACGCGGGACGCCTCCCCGAAGACAAGGGCATCTCCCCGGCACTGTGGGCGTTCGCCCGGGGCGATGACGAGATCTGGGTGTCGATCTACCTCATGGGCTCCGGGATCGACACCGGTCAGGTACTCGAGCAGTTCCCGGTGCGGGTCAGGCCCGGGGAGAGCTTCTTCGACTGCTACCTCCGGTTGTGCACCGAAGCCGGCAGTCGCCTGTCGGCGGTTGTCGGGGCGATCACAGCCGGAAGGGCGTCCCCGTTGCGGGAGAGCACCGCCGCCGAAGGGAGCTACCACGGCTGGCCCGACGACACGGTGCGCGTCGGGTTGCGTGTCCATCGGAGGCGCCTCCTCGGAATGGGCGGACTGATGCGTCTCGTGGTCGGGCTCCCACGGCCGCGGGTGTGAGCGGGACTTCACCCTTCGACGACCGCTCCGCGAACCCGATCGGGTGTCGGCCAGATCTACGCGTGCTCTAATGTCGGACGGAATCCACCGATGGCAATGCAGCCGTCATCCCCACGAGGTGCCCCGTGAGTTCTGAGATCCACGCCGAGGGTGACATCGCATTCCACGTGCCATCGGTGGGTGAGGACGAGGTCGAGGCCGTCGCCCGGGTGCTGCGCTCCGGATGGCTCACCACCGGCCCCGAGACGATCGCCTTCGAGAAGGAGTTCGCCCCGTACGTCGGCGCCCGCCATGCCATCGCGTGCGCCTCGGGCACGGCAGCCCTCCACCTGGCATTGCGGGCGCTCGGGGTCGGTGCCGGCGACGAGGTGATCACTTCGCCGTACACCTTTGTGGCATCCACCGAGGTCATCCTCTACCTCGGGGCCACGCCCGTGTTCGTCGACGTGGACCCGCGCACCCTCAACATCGATCCGGCTGCGGTGGCGGCCGCGGTGACTCCCCGTACGAGAGCCATCCTTCCCATCCACATCGCCGGGTACCCGTGCGACATGGGTCCGATCATGGAGGTGGCCGCCAACCACGGACTCGGGGTGGTCGAAGACGCTGCCCACGCCCTCCCTGCCGAGTACCGGGGCAAGCGCATCGGTTCGATCGGCACCGCCACGGCGTTCTCGTTCTATGCCACCAAGAACCTCACCACCGGTGAGGGGGGAATGGTCACCACCGACGACGACGAGCTGGCCGCACAGATGAAGGTGCTCCGATTGCACGGGATCTCGGGCGATGCCTGGAAGCGGTACACCGCGGAGGGGACCTGGTATTACGAGGTCACCGCCCTCGGGTACAAGTACAACCTCACCGACATCCAGGCCGCCATCGGCCGCGTCCAGCTGGCCAAGCTCGAGGCCCTTCAGGCCGATCGCAGGCGCCTCGACGCCCGCTACCGCGAGGCACTTGCGGACACTCCCCTGATCCTGCCTCCAGAGGAGGACGACGAGCACCGCTCGGCGCTGCACATCTTCATCGCTCGCGTAGACCCCGCCCAGACCAGCCGCACTCGCACGGAGGTGATCGCCTCGCTGCGCCAGAAGAACATCGGGACCAGCGTGCATTTCATCCCGGTACACCTTCACCCGTATTACGAGGCTCAGGGGTATCGACGGGGGATGTTCCCCAATGCCGAGCAGGGCTTCGATCAGGCGGTGACGATCCCCTTCTATCCGGCGATGTCCGATGCCACTGCCGACCGCGTGCTGGCGGCGGTGCGCTCAGCACTCGGCGCCTAGCCGGTATGACCACCCGCCGGCCATCCCCTCTCGGCGCAATCGCCAAGCGGGGATTCGATCTCGTCGTCGCGACACTGCTGCTCATCGTCTTGTCGCCGGTGTTGATCACCATCGCCGCGCTCGTCCGGATCCGGGACGGTTCGCCGGTGCTCTTCCGGCAGCAACGAGTCGGACGCCACGGGATCGCGTTCCGGGTCCTGAAGTTCCGCACCATGCGTTCGACGCCCGGGACGCAGGTGACCATCCAGGGCGACAGCCGGATCACCGGGTTCGGCCGCTGGTTGCGCGCCCATCGCCTCGACGAGCTACCCCAGCTCATCAATGTGGTGAAGGGGGACATGTCGCTCGTGGGGCCTCGTCCCGAACTCGAGCGCTACGTGAGTCTCTTCCCGGCGGAGTATCGACAGATCCTCACACTGCGACCCGGGATCACCGGACCGGCCAGCGTCGAGTTCCGCAACGAGAGCGAACTGCTCGCCGCCTACCCCGACCCGGAGCGAGCCTATGTAGAGGTGATCCTCCCGCAGAAGATCGCCCTGGCCCTCGACTACGTCCGCGAGCGATCGATGCTCGTCGACCTGAAGATCCTCGGACGAACGGTGCGCGCCTTCGGGGGCTGACGCAGGTTCAGCGAGGCACCTCGCCGGCGGCGAGTCGGTCATAGGCGGCGAGGTAGCGCCCCGTCATCACATCCACCCGGTATTCGGCCTCGAACCTGGCCCGGGCGCGTCGTCCCAGAGCCGCCGCCTCCGCGGGATCGGCGAGGAGTTCGGTGATCGCCGCGGCCAAGCCGACCGGATCGCCGACCGCGATGATGCGACCGCCATCACCGCCGAGTACCTCACGGTGGGCTCCGATGTCGCTGGCGACGATCGCACAACCGGTGGCGAGTGCCTCGAGGGCGACGATGGGGAGGCCCTCGCGGTGGCTCGGGAGCACCACGACGGCGGCGCGGCGCATCAGCGCGGCGACATCCGAACGAAACCCGAGGAGTTCCACCGGTGCGGCGACAGCATCGATTCGCTGCTGCAACTCGCCGCGCCACGATCCCTCGCCCGCGATGAGGAAACGCGCCGGGGTCGTGGCGGCGACCCGGGCAGCGGCGGCGATCAACTCCTCCAGACCCTTCCCGGGTTCGAGGCGGGATACGCAGAGCACCATCGCGCTGCCGGCCTTCTGCGAAGTCACCGGTGCAGCGCCGGGATCGCGAATCCCGTTGGGGATGGCGATGACCTTGTCGGCTTGGCACAGACCGAGTCGGATGGCCCACTCCCGATGGAACTCGGACACCGTGACGATGAGGTGGGACCACCGCGCCGCCCGTCGCTCCACCAGAACGAAGGCGCGCGTCGCCAACCACCCCGAACGTTCATGAATGGCGAAGCCATGCGCGGTGTGCAGGATCGCTCGCACCCCGGCGAGGCGCGCCGCCAACCTGCCCAGGACCCCGCCCTTGGAGGTGTGGGTGTGCACCACATCGAACCGATGGCGCTTCAGGTAACGACGCAATCGCACCACGTCGCGCAGATCGCGCACGGGGTTGATCCGGCGCCGGGCGACGTCGAGATCGACCACCCCGACCTGTGGCGCTGTCGCCCGGAGGTGCTCCTGAAACCGCGGGTTGGTGGTGAGCACCGCCACCTCGTCGCCACGCTCCGCCGCCGCCCGGGCGATCTCGGTGATCACCATGGAGGCGCCCCCGAACTCTGAGCCGCCCACCACGTGGAGGATCTTCACCAGGGCGATGGTAGGGAGCGGACGCCAGATGCCAGAGGCCAGATGCCAGAGGGCGGGTGCCGGGTACCGGGTGCCGGTGCGCGTAACGGGTAACGGGTAACGGGTAACGGGCAACCCCTCCCGCTAGGGTCCCGCAGTCATGATTGCTCCCTTCTCCCCTCCCTACCGGCGTTCTTGGGTCGATCGCCTATTCGACTGGGTCGAGCGACTGCCGGGGCCGGTGTGGCTGTTCCACGCCGCATGGTTCACCTCCGCGGTGATCGCCGGTCTCTGGTTCAAGGCGCCGAACTACCCGCACATCCCGGGGTGGATGTTCACCACGATCAGCGCGTTCATCTTCTCCGGCACACATTGGCTTCGATCAAGCACCACCCGGTCGGTCGAACGGGTTCGCCCGGCGCTCGAACTCACCGACCGGGAGGTCGACACGCTGTCGTACCGCATGACCATCACCCCGCCGCGCGTCGTCTGGGTGGTCCTCGCGATCGAGGCCGCGTACCTGCCGCTCTACGTGATGTCGGACGCCGAACCGTTTGGCTACCGCCACCTCGATCCCGCCATCCTGATCCCGGGGCTCGTGTTGTGGGGTATCGGCGAGACCCTCGGGCAGTTGCTGGTCTTCATGACGGTGCGCCGCCTCTACTTCATCTCGCGGATCCATCGCGATCTGGCCCGCGTCGAGCTATTCCGCCAGCAGCCCCTCCACGCCTTCTCCTCGCTGACCATGCGCAGCGCCGTGACGCTTCTCCTGCTGTTCGGATACATCCCGCTGCTCAGCCTGGGCACGGAAGCGGTCACCGACCCCTACTACCTCAGCAGTCTCGTCGGGGGGGCTGTCGTGGCGCTCGCTGTGGCGATCCTTCCTCTGCGCGGCACCCACCATCGCATCGCCGAGGAGAAGCGTGACCTGGCCATGGCCAACGGTGCTCGCATCCAGCAGACCCTCGCCGCGGTGCGCGCCGCGGTCGACTCCGGCGACACTGCGGCGCTCGAGACGAAGCAAAAGGCGATGACCGCGCTTCTCTCCGAACGCGACCTGATCGCCAAGGCACCGACCTGGCCGTGGGCGCCGGGAACGATACGCACCCTCGCCACGACGGTGCTGCTACCGGTGGTGCTCATCGTCGCCGGGCGCCTCGCCGACCGCTGGTTCGGCTGAGGTCCCGAACTCGGGCGACACGGGCCGGTACCCTCGGCTGATCGCGACGCTCCTCGATCGCTCTCGCATTGGTCTCTGGACCGTGATCGCCGCCGCGGTCATCACGAGGCTCGTGCTCGCCGTCATGCTCTGGGAACCGGGGTGGAGCGCTCTCACCTGGGACGACTTCAGCCGGGTGGAGCTGGCGCGGGAATGGGCGGCGTCGCCCGAGCTGGCGCCCGATCTCCTCTGGCTGCCGGGTCCGATCTGGGTCACCGGAACCGTGTTCCGCGTCCTCGGCGACGCCTTTCGCGGGAACCCCATGCTGCTCACCGCCTTGGTGAACACGGTGGCGGTACTCGCCACCGCGGGGGTCGTGGGGTGGTCGGCCTATCGGCTGTTCGCGTCGAAGACCTCCGGCGTCATCTCCTTCGGCGTCACCCTGTTCGCACCCTGGGCGGTGTTCACCTCGCTCTCGGGGCTGGGCGAACCGATCTACTACCTCGCCGTCGCCGGAACCGTAGCCACCACGGTGCGTTGGCTGCAGGTCCGACGCCTGCGCTGGCTGGCTGGGGCAGCAGCGTGTGTCTCGGCTGCGGCCGTCTGCCGTTACGAAGGCTGGGTCCTACTCGGGTCCTGGGCGTTCGTGCTGGCAATGGTCGAAGTCGGCCGACCCGGGCAGGGGTACCTGCGGCGCCTGCGCACGGCCCTACCCCAACTCGGGGTGATCGCCTCCGCGGGAATCGTCCCCATCGCCTGGATCGCCCTCAGCTACTCCCGCACCGGAGACCCGCTGTACTTCGTCGAGGCGACCGCGCGAGCCTTCACAAGCGCCTACGGAACCATCGAGGGGATCGTCGCCCGCTTGATGTACTACCCGATGTCGCTGCTCCGCTCGGCCCCGCTCATGCTGACGGCCGCGGTGGCGGCGGCGTGGCTCCACCACCGCGATCGGATCGTTCGGATCGTGGTCGGCATCGTGGCGCTCCAGTTCATCGTCCTCTATGTGAGTTCCGTGGCCTCACCGGTGGTGGGAGCCTTCAACGAGCGTTTCCTGTTTGCCATCGCCGTGGCCCTCGCTCCCCTGGTCGGCGGACTCGCTCAGATCGCCACCACCTCTCGCCGAGCACTCGCGGCCGCGGTGGCGGCGGCCGCGATCGCAGCCACGCTCACCGGTTGGCGCATCGCCGACCGACCCGTCGAATGGACCCACCCGCCGGATCTCCTCGCCCTCACCGAATCACTCGGAGCCGTCGCCACGCTCGACTCCCCGGTCACCATCGTGGTGGGGCCGGGCATGGACAACGACCTCATCCCCCTCGTCGTGCGCAATGGCGACCGAGTCATCGTCGCCTCCGATCCGGCCGTGCCGATCACCGGTCCGACGCTCGACGACGACACGATGTGGGTCGAACGCCTTCCCGCGCGCATCGCGGACATCGCCATGACACCGACGGCGACCATCGGACGGTATGCCGTGTATGGCGGAAGGGGTCTGCCGGTGACGGTGTGTCCGGGATGCGATGGATGGACCCTGCACGACGAGTTGGGCACCGAGCGCTCCATCCCTGCCGGCCCGTATGTGCCCCTCGAGTTCACCGGTGACGATCCGCCGCCGGGCACCGAAGCGATGGTGTGGAGGACATCGCCCGTGACCGGTACCGGCCGCATCGAGCTGAGATGGCTCTACGGACGCGGGTTCAACCGGGGCCGGATCGAGGTCCAGGTACGGGTCGACGGCGCCATCGCGATGCGGCGCGACATTGCCGATCACGATCAATGGATCTCCGTCGAGTTCGACGTCCCCACACCGGGCGCCCGGATCGAGGTGGTCGTGGTGGCCCTGCCCGGCATCGAGGCCGGCTGGGCCTGGGGACGAGCGTCGACCGTGATGATTCGGTCATTCGAGGTGCGGCAATGACCGCCCACGGGGCTGCTTCGCGCTCAACCAGTCCACGCGGATGCCGATGATGCATCCGTGCTCGTCTGCATGAACTGCGCCCGTCCCATCGTGTTCGGTGACAGCGGCTGGTCGCATCGCGACCCGGTGCCGGACTGTCCCGGGCTGATCGTGGCGTGGCCCCCACCCGGCTCCGACAACGGAGAAGAGGACGCCGCGTAAGGAGCCGCTACCCGCGGCCCGCTACCCGCTACCCGCCCCGATCCCTGGGTAGGTCTGGCATCCGGCATCCGGCATCCGGCACCCGGCATCCGGCATCCGGCACCCGGCACCCGGCACCCGGCACCCGGCACCCGGCACCCGGCATCCGGCATCCGGTACCCGACTCCTACCCCGGCACCCGTTCTTCCCGGTAGGGCACGAAACCGGCCCACTGGTAGGTGAGCAGGCCGCGGGGATGGTCGAGACTCGTCGACTTCACCCACACCCGCTCAGGATCGTCGTCCCAGGCGGCTTCGATGGCGGCCGCCAGCAACGGCTTTCCCAGACCACGGCCGATGAACTCCGGGGTGAGCCCGAAGTGCACGAGCTCCACCTCGCCAGGCACCCTGCGGTCGAGCTCGAAGAACCCCGCCGGGACACCGCCCTGGTAGAGGACGAATACGTCGACGAGGGCATCCGTAATGATCGCGGCCAGGTCCGAGTCGGCCATGCCCGACCGGGCGGTCCATCCCCACTGCGAGCCCACCGCCGAGTACAGGTACCGATAGAACGCCACCGTCGGGTCCTCGAGTCGCAGCAACATCGCCGTGCGAAACGGTCGCGTCACCGCCAATGAAGGCCGGGCCCGCATCTCGAGGTAGGTGAGGATCAGGTCGGGCATGACGCGCGGTGTTCAAGGGCCACGGGTGAAGTCGGCATCCAGCTACCCGCTACCCGCTTCCCGCCAGAATCGAACCGACAACGGACGGGCGCGTTCTGGCGGGAAACGGGGAGCGGGCAGCGGGTGGCGGTCATCCCCATCCGATCGTCACGATCACGGGGCGGTGGGCCGAGCCGAAGGCGGGGCCGGTGCGGCGGGCGGTCGAAGCGAGTCCGGTGGTGTGCAGTACGTGGTCGATGGGAATCGAGAGTACGCCCCAGCCATCCGGCCATGTCGGCTGCAGACCGGCGCCGCGCATCGTATCGACGAGCCCGCCGCGGCGACGGAGATCCCGAAAGGCGTGCGACCAGGGCGTGGCATTCATGTCGCCGACGACCACCACCTCGCCGGGCCGACTCCGCACCCAATCTCCGGCGGCCGACAGCATCGCGTCGCGGCGCTCAGATCGCTCTCGCGTCGTCGGTGACATCGGATGGATTCCGAGCAGATCGATCCGCTGATCCCCCAGGCGTACGGCCACCGCCGCAGCCTCTCCTCCCAGATCGACATCGATCGCTCCGGGAAGCAGGCTCGGACGCACCAGCACCGTGACCCCGGCGATGCGGCCACGGGGAACGACCGACACGATCTGCAGCGGGAGGTCGGATGCCCGGATCGTGTCCTCCCACTCGAACGACGACTCGAAGATGAAGACCACGTCGGGGTCTTCGGCCTCGATGAACGCGGCCACATCCGGTCGATTCGGGTTGCTCACCCCGACATTGAACGTGAGCACCTCGAGCCGCGCATCCCCGGTGATCTCATCACCACCGCCGACGAGATACGGGAACACCACGGCACCATCGATCAGGCCGACCGCGAGGATCACCGCCGCCAACCGGCGATCGCCGAGAAGTGCCACGGTTCCGCAGCCGAGCAGGACGACGGCCAGTTGCGGCCGGAAGTTGGCGAGAAGGTCGAGCACCCACCACAACGATCCGAAATGGGCAGCCACCGACAGCACCGCCCCCAGGAGCCCGGCGACAGCCGCCGTCCCACCCACGACCCGTCGCACCTTCCCGGCCGCGCCGGCGCCGACGGGTCGCCCGCTCAGGGCTCGCCCCCCGCCCGCAGGATCAGCCGGCGATAGAACGCCACGGCCGGGGCGGCATCCGCCACCGCCACGCGTTCACCGGTGCCGTGAATCCGCGACATGTCGGACATCGACACCGAAAAGGGGGCGAACCGATAGACGCCGTCGGCAAGCGGCGCGAAGTACCGCGAGTCGGTGGCACCGAACAGAATCCACGGAGTGACGACGACCCCGGGGAACGTCTCACCGATCGCCCCCGACACGATGCGGTACCCCGCCGAATCGGTGGACGACAGCGGTGCCGGGTCGGATGTGGCCCCGAAATCGATCGCCCGCACCCTGATGCGGTCTCCCACCACCGAGCGAACGTGGTCGAGCACTCCCGCCGCGGTGTCCCCCGGGATGATGCGGAAGTTGACGATCGCCGTCGCCTCCTGCGGGAGCACGTTCGACTTCACCCCACCGCGGATCATCGTCGCTGCCGTGGTGGTCCGGATGAGAGCATTGGTCTGCGGAGCCCGTGCGAGCACTCGCTCCACCACGGGGCGGGTCCACTCGATGTTGCGCAGCAGCATCGCCCGGGGACCGCGCATCACCCGGGCAAGCGTTTCGAGGAAGCCGCGCTGGGCCTGGAGTCGCGCGGGGAGGGGATGGTCCTCGACGGCCTTGACGGCGGCGGCCACTCGACCTACCGCGGTGTGATCGGGTGGCATCGAAGAGTGACCGCCCTCCCCCACCGCGAACATCACGACGTCGAGCGACGCCTTCTCCCCCACCCCCACCAGAGCGAGGGTCGGAACACCCGGAAGCACACCGGACACCACCGCGCCACCCTCGTCGAGCACGAACGAGAGCCGCACACCCCGTTCACCGAACCGGGACGCGACCATCGCTGCCCCGCGTCCGCCGCCCACCTCCTCGTCGTGACCCAGGAGCACGTACACGGTCGGTTCGGGGACGAACCCTTCGGCGAGCAAGCCCTCCACCGCCTCCAGCAGCGCGACCATGGCACCCTTGTCGTCGAGAGCACCTCGCCCCCAGAGATGACCGTCGGCGACGATGCCCGAATACGGCGGGTGCTCCCAATCGTCGTCGGTGCCGGGTTCAACGGGCACGACGTCCTGATGGGCCATGAGGAGGAAGGGGGTCGCCTCGGGATCGGATCCGGTCCACGTGAACAACAGCGTGTGACCACCGACGACCTCGAGGGCGAGGTGCGAGTGCACCAACGGATACGACTTCTCCAGTAGTCCCCGCAGCTCGCCGAACGGCGCCGGATCGACCCCGTCGATGCTCGACACCGTGGGGATGCGAACCGCGGCGGCAAGGTTGTCGAGGAACCGTTGAGCAACCGGGTCGTCGGATCGCGGGCCGTCGTTCGCGGCTGCCTGCGGGATCTCGCCCCGTCCCCGCCAGCGCCGTCGCAGGGCCGTGGCAGCGGCGGCGCCCACTCCCACCCCGACCCCGACCGCAACACCCTTCTTTCGGGAGGTCATGGGGGGATGGTACGGGAGTCCAGAAGTTCCGGCTTCCCGCTGCCAGCGGCGGCTTCCCGCTTCCCGCTTCCCGCCTCCCGCTTCCGATCGCCGTGTCAAGGGGTGTTCACCGAGACCGAGGGGGACTCTGATTCACACATGAAGGACTACCGCAACCTTGATGTCTGGAAGCTCGCACATGAGACCGTGCTGGCGGTGTACCGAGCCACCGAGTCATTCCCTTCTGTCGAGCGTTATGGCCTTGCGTCGCAGATTCGTAGCTCGGCAGCGTCGATTGCGGCCAACATCGCGGAAGGATGCGGCAGGGACACCGACCAGGACTTTGCGAGGTTTGCGGTAATCGCTGCCTCATCGGCGAACGAAACCGAGTACCACACCATTCTCGCCCGCGATCTCGCGTACATCGACGAGCCCACGTACGACCGACTTTGTGGGCTGATCGGGCGCGTGAGGGCGATGCTCACGGCCCTCATCAGGACACTCCGGATGTAGCGTCCTCGGTTCTGGCGGGAAGCGGGCTGCGGGCAGCGGGTAGCGTTTCCGCGTGCACTGGCTCGATCGGGCTGCTGAGTTGTCTGCGGCGCGGATGCCGCCACGGAAGCGGCCGTTCAGCCTCGGGTGGGGTGACCTCGGGTTGGTCGAATGGTATTTGGCCAACGCCCGAGTGGTCCCCCCGATCGCCTCGATCGATGTCCGCGTTCGCCCGGCGCGACGCTCCGGTTCCGTGGTCGTGCGGGACCTGGAGTTCGAGAGCCCATTCGATCTGCTCCCCAAGAGATCCCGACTGGTGCGAGCGCGATGGCTCACCACCCACCCGGAGCCGGAGCGCGTCGTCGTTCTCCACGCGGCGTGGAACGACGAGGACTACCGGACCCGGGGACGCATCGCCCGCGACCTTCTCGCCCGTGGCATCGCCTCGGTGATGCCGGAACATCCGCTCTACGGCAATCGTCGCCGGGCGCCATACCTGGAAACCCCGGTCCCGTTGGTGAGTGACTTCTGTCTCATGGGGCGTGGCGGAGTGCTCGAGGGTCGTTCGCTCGTCCGTCACCTCCTCGACGCCGGTTACGCCGTCGGGGTCTCCGGATACAGCATGGGCGGCAACATCGCCGGTTTCGTCGGCACGCTCGTGGACGTTCCCGTGGCGGTGAGCGCCACCGCCGTGTCGTACTCGGCAGGGCCACCGTTCATGAGCGGATTGCTGCGCAAGACCATCGCCTGGGACGCCCTCGGTGGGGAGCGTCCCGAAGTCGTCGACCGTATCTCGTCGGTGCTCCACGCGGGATCGCTGCTCGACCACCCCCCACCGGCACACCTCGCCTCGGCAGTGCTCCTCGCCGGGACCCGTGACGGCTTTGTGCCCACGGCGGCCACGCAGGCGATCCATCGCCACTGGAAGGGTTCGAAGATGGACTGGGTGAACGCCGGCCACGCCAGCCTGCTCCTCACCAAACGCGACCGGATCGTGCAGACGGTGGTGGAGAGCTTCGAGAGACTGGAACACCGCTAAAGCGGCGTTCCAGTCGTTACCCGTTACCCGTTCCCCGTTGCCGGAATTCGGGCCGGGTCGCGTCGGCTTGGTCGGTCACGAGATCGGGTAACGGGTAACGGGCAACGTGGGCAGGCGATAGCCTGACCACCCATGGACCTCCACGTCGAAGTCGCCGGGCGCGTCGTTCGGGTGTCGAGCCCGGACAAGGTGTTGTTTCCCGATCGTGGTTGGACCAAACGCGACATCGTCGAGCACTACCTGCTCTGCGCCGAGGGTGCGGTGCGCGGGACCTGGCATCGACCCACGTCGTTGAAGCGGTGGCCGGGCGGCGTCACGGAAGACTTCTTCTTCACGAAGCGGGCACCGGGCACGATGTCTCACACCCATGCCGTGGAGTTCCCATCGGCCCGACCCGGAAACATGCCCTACGTAGAGGATGCCGCCGACCTCATCGAGCAGGTCCAACTCGGGATCCTCGATCTCAACCCCTGGAACGCCCGCATCGACGATCTCGATCACCCCGACGAGCTGCGTATCGACCTCGACCCCACCGAAGGGTTCACCTTCGATCACTGCCGCGAGATCGCTGGAGCGGTGCGGGGTCTGCTGACCGAGAAGGGTCTCGTCGGCTGGCCGAAGACCTCGGGGTCACGGGGCATCCACGTCTATGTGCGCCTCGCCCCCCGCTGGGACTACTTCGAGGTCCGCCGGGCCGGTCTCGCCCTGGCCCGGGAACTCGAGCGGCGCACCGGTCTGGCCACCACCTCGTGGTGGAAGGAGGAGCGCACGGGAGTCTTCATCGACTACAACCAGAACGCCCGCGACAAGACGATCGCATCGGCGTACTCGGTGCGACCTACGGGCCTGGTCTCCACCCCCTTCGGCTGGGACGAACTCGACTCCATCGATCCTGCAGCCATGGATGTCGCCGGCTTCCGGGACCGGTGGGGCGACGTCGGCGACCTCACCTCCGGCATCGACGACAAACCGGGCGATCTCACTCCCCTCCTCGAGATGGTGGCGGCGGACGAGGCCAACGGGATCGGCGATGCCCCGTGGCCACCGCACTATCAGAAGATGCCGGGCGAGCCACCCCGGGTGCAGCCCAGCAAGCGTCGCAAGACCTGACCCGGTGCGGCCGAGTCGGGAATCGGCAGTACCCTCGTCACCACTCGTCGGATTCGTCATGCACCGCACACCCACCGCCATCCCCGAGGTCTTCACCATCCTTCCCGAGCGACATCGGGATGATCGTGGCTTCTTCTCGGAGTCATTCCGTGCCGAGTGGTTTCCCCACCTCGCCTTCGTCCAGGACAATCACTCCCACTCGGTCCACCCGCGGACCCTGCGCGGCCTCCATTTCCAGGTACCGCCCTTCGCTCAGGCCAAGCTGATTCGAGTGGCCCGTGGTCGGGTGCGAGACGTTGCCGTCGATCTGCGGCGCGGATCGCCGACCTTCCTCCACAGTGTGTCGATGGAGTTGTCGGCCGAGGGTGGCGAGCAGGCCTTCGTGCCGGGGGCCTTCGCCCACGGGTTCGTGACTCTCGAGCCCGACACGGTCGTGCTCTACAAGGTGACCAACTACTACTCGCACGCACACGAGCGCGGGATCGCGTGGGACGATCCGACCCTCGGCATCGACTGGGGCCTCGAAGGCGAGCCATTCCTCTCCGATCGGGATCGGCGTCACCCGCCTTTCGGAGCGGACCTGAGTCCCTTCACCTTCGAGGTGGGGTGATGCGCCGCCGCTATCTGGTGACGGGCGGTGCCGGGTTCATCGGCTCGAACTTCATCCGCCACCTGCTCGCCACCGAGCCGGAGACCGAGGTGATCGACCTCGATGCCCTCACCTATGCCGGCGTCGCCGCCACGATCGCCGAACTCGACGCTGATCCGCGACATCGTTTCGTGCACGGTGACATTCGCGATGTCGAACTCGTAGACGACCTGGTCGCCACGGCGGACGTGGTCGTGCATTTCGCCGCCGAGAGCCATGTAGATCGGTCCATCGCCGGACCGGCTCCGTTCCTCGAGACGAATGTGGTCGGCACCGGAGTGGTCATCGACGCGGCACGACGTCACCAGGTGCCTCGCTTCATCCACGTGTCCACCGACGAGGTCTACGGATCGCTCTCCGAGGGTTTCGCCGACGAACAGGACTCGCTCAAGCCGTCGTCGCCCTATGCCGCATCGAAGGCGGCCGCAGACCTCGTCGTGCGGTCGTATGCGACCACCTTCGGGTACCCGGCGATCATCACCCGCTGCACGAACAACTTCGGTCCGTACCAGTTCCCGGAGAAGGTGATCCCGCTCTTCGTCACCAACCTGCTGCAGGGCAAGCCGGTCCCGTTGTACGGCGACGGGCGCAATGAGCGGGACTGGCTGCATGTCACCGACCACTGTCGGGCAATCGGGCTGCTCGTCGACGAGGGAACTCCAGGCGAGATCTACAACATCGGTGCGAACAATCAGATGACGAACCTGGAGTTGACCCACCACATCCTTGCGGCGTGCGGTGCCGACGAGACGTCGATCGAGTACGTTCCCGACCGACCGGGACACGACCTCCGATATGCCGTCGACTCGTCGAAGATCCGTCGGCTCGGCTGGCGACCCGAGCACGACTTCGACGAGCACCTGGAAGCGACCATCGAGTGGTATTCCGCCCGACGCGACTGGTGGGAACCGCTGTCGAAGGGGGCGAGATGAAGGGTCTGGTGCTCGCCGGTGGAACGGGTTCCCGGCTGCGACCGATCACGTTCTCCATGGCGAAGCAGCTGGTCCCCGTGGCCAACAAGCCGATCATCGAGTACGGCCTCGAGGATCTCGCCGAGGCGGGGATCACCCAGGTCGGCGTCATCGTGTCACCCGAAACCGGTGCCGCCATTCGCGAAGCCGTGCTGGCTGCGGCGGCCCGCATCGGCATCAACCCCACCTTCATTCCCCAGGAGGCTCCCCTCGGTCTCGCCCACGCCCTGAGGACCGCGCTGCCGTTCATCGACGGCGACGACTGTCTCATGTACCTCGGGGACAACCTCGTAAAGGGCGGGATCACCGACATCGTGCGCGACTTCGAAACCCATCGGCCCAACTGCCAGATCATGCTTTCGCCCGTGGACAACCCCTCGGCGTTCGGTGTCGCCGATCTCGCCGAGGACGGTTCGATCCGCCGCCTCATCGAGAAGCCCGCGATGCCGCCATCGAACCTCGCCCTGGTCGGCGTGTACCTCTTCGATGCCACGATCGCCGAGGCCGTCGATGCCATCACCCCATCGGCACGCGGCGAGTTCGAGATTACCGACGCCATCCAGTACCTGATCGAACACGGCAGCGTGGTTCGTGCTTCGGTCGTGCGCGACTGGTGGAAGGACACCGGCACCAAGGACGATCTGCTCACTGCACAGCACCTCGTCATCGCCGAACTCGCCCATGACGTCCAGGGTGAACTCATGGGCACCGCGGTACGCGGCGCCCTCCATCTCGGGTCCGGAAGCCGGGTGATCGACTCCACCATCGTCGGGCCGGTGGTGATCGGCAACGACGTGCAAGTGGTTCGATCGGTGATCGGCCCCGAAACCTCGATCGGGGACGGCTGTCAGATCGCGGATGCCGCCATCGAGACCTCGATCGTGATGGACCGCTCCAGCGTCTTCTCGTGGAAGATCCGCTCCTCGATCGTCGGCCGCGGGTGCCGCCTCCACGGTGCCGCCC
>CAYYIA010000009.1:0-15955 GCA_964471875.1 uncultured Acidimicrobiia bacterium | reverse complement strand
CGACCAGCCAAAATTGGCGCCGGCACCGCGATCGAGTGCAACCACATCGACTTCCTCGTAGGACACGTGGCCGACATCGGCGACGATCAGACGCCCGTTGTCGAAGGTGAAGCTCCACGGATTGCGTAGCCCGTAGGCCCACACCTCGGGGGCGCCATCGACACCGTCGGTGAAGGGATTGTCCGGGGGGATCGCATAGGGATCACCGCCATCGACATCGATACGCACCAACGATCCCGGCAGGGTGTGCGGATTCTGACCGTGCCCCTCGGGATCCTGGACCTGGGTGCCATCGGCCTGGTTGCGGGGGCCGCCATCACCTAGACCAACCCAAAGATAGCCGTCGGGTCCAAATGCGATGGTTCCTCCCTGGTGCACCCAGGAGGTCTGCGGAATCCTCAGCACCTCGACCTCCGAGGTCGGGTCGAAGCGGGCGCCTCCTGGCTCGAGGGTGCGGTACTCCACAACCAACTGGTCCTCGCTCCCGATCTCGGTGTAGGACACGAAGACGCGCCCATTCCGCGCGTACTCAGGGTGAAGCGCCAGGCCCAACGCCCCCTGCTCCCAACTGCCGTGCGCCACCTTGTCAGTCAGATCGAGCGCGGGTTCCTCATCGAGCACCCACCGGTCGAACACCCGCACCGTGCCGAACCGCTCCACCACGAAGATCCGCCCGGTGCCGGGTTGCGCCGCTGCGGCCACCGGCTGGGTCAACCCCGAAGCCACCTGGGTGAGCTGCAGCCCGAGCAGTTCGGGTTCGGGATGGGGGATCGCCGTGGCGAGGACCCACACCATCGCCACCGTCACCACCATGCCCGCACCACGGAGGATCCAGCCGGAACGCGAGCGCGGTGGATTGGCGAGCGCCGACGACATGACTGGCGAGGCTACCCGGTCCCCCGGACTCGGCGGCGGCGTGGCGGGTAGTGCTCTGCCGGGCGGCTCACGATCTGCACCGAAGGTGGAACGACGCCACGCAGGGTCCGACCGGCCGAGGCGAACAGCGCGGCGACGCGGTCGCCCCACCCGTGGCGCCGAAGGGCTTCGGCGCGATCGGGCCGTGGGCCGCGTAGTGCGGCCTCCACCGCGCGCACCAGATCATCGTCGGTGTGAACCCCGTCGATACCGGCGAGCGCCCGGAGCGGAGGTGCGGCCACCGGAACGCCACACGCCAGGTACTCGAACACCTTGAGGGGACTCACCGCATGAGTCACCGGCGTCACCGTAAAGGGCACGAGCCCGACATCGAGGCGTGCCAGGTACCCGGGCAGATCGGCCTGCGGCCGCAGACCGAGGAAGCGCACGTTGGGGGGCATGGGCGGACGCGCCGCACGATCGTCTCCGATGACGATCACCGTGGCGTCAGGCCGCGCCGCGGCGACCGCAGCCAATGCGCCCCAGTCGAACCAGTCCCCATACAGGGAGCCGTGATACCCGAGCATCGTGCCGGTGACATCTGCGATGTCGGCGGGTGGTGCCGGGAGAGGACCGCCGAAGAGGCGCTCGTTCACCGCGTTCGGCACCAACACGGCCTCGCGACCGAAGGTACCGAGCCGATCGACGAGGTCGCCGGCCGAGGCAGCAACCCCATCGGCTTCGGCGACGATACGCCGCTCGATCGCCTCGTCGTACCAGCCCCCACCCAACGAGACATGCGACCAGTCGTCGATCAGGTCGTAGATCAATGTCCAGCCCCGTGCCTGGAGTGCGGCACCGATGGTGGCGGCACGGCCCTCGGGGAGTTCGAGGAGCACGATCCCCGGGACCGACGCCCGCGCGGAGAACTCGACGGCATCGAACTCCTCATACGAGTACTGCTCGAGACGGGGGTGGAGGTAGCGCAGCCCGAGATCGACGCTCTCATCGGCGGGATAGAGAGCGACATGCGCGACGGTGTAACCGCGCTCGAGCAGCTCGAGGGTGATCTGGGCACCGCGGCTCCCCCCGCCGACATCGTGCATGGGCACGGCGGAGACCACCACCACGACCTCCCCCGACATGGCCGCACGCTCCACCGGCTTCGCAGTACCCGGAACGATCCGCATGGAGAGCCGTGTCCCGGCCTGACGCAATCGGTGTACGAGCCCGGCGACATCTCCCGCGGTGACATCTCCGATGGCGGCACGAGAGGCGGCATCGACGGCCACCGCCACGGGGACACATGCCGGTTCGTGTCGCACCCGGTCTCCACGGTCGGGGACTCCACCCACCCCGACCACACCAGCACCACCGGTCGCGGCGAGGCGAGCCGCCAGGAGGTGATCGGCCGCCGAGGCGTGCGGAGTGGTCACCACCACGATCCCCTCCTCGGGTGCGGGCATCCCTGCCGTGAGCACGGCGAAGTCGGGATCCGCCGGCAGGCGGTCGAGACGCCCGACGCGATACGTGTCCGGCGTGGTCCGCAGCCAACGCCGCTCCTCACGGCGACCGCCGACGTAGAGGTCGACGTTGTGACGGGCGGAACGGGACTGGCGTGCCAGGCGCAGTCGATCGATCACCGCGCCCGGGAGCATCGCACGAAGCCCACGCCGCGCCAGCGCGATCACACGGCGGCGCCTCCAAGCGACGGCGTTGCGTCCCCGCTGCCAGAGGTAGCGGAGCTTGCGAGGCAGGGCACCTCGGAGGAATCCGCTCACCCGGGCGGCAAAGCCCACCGACCACGCCACCGGAATCCACACGAACCGCGTCGGCCCCGGCACGGCGACGTACTTCTCCCGGGTCTGACGGGCCATGAGCGCCAGCAACGGAATCAGACCGAGGCCGATGAGGCGAGGATCGATGAGGAGCCCTCCGCCGCCGATGAGCATCGAAGCGAGCACCACGCGTAGTTCGCGCACGTAATAGAAGGAGCGGATCCCGGCGACACCATCGCTGCGGCTCCACGACCACACCGCCCGAAACTGTTTCCCAAAGCCGGCTGGTGGCATCCACTCGACGATGGCCCGGGGACGAAACACCATCGGTACCGCGGCTGCGGTGAGGGCCTCGTCGAAGGCGGTGTCTTCGCTGACCTCGAGGTGCTCCGGAAAGCCTCCTACCAGTTCCCACACCCGACGGGTGAAGGCCACCGACCGCGCCGAAGGGATGAACCCACCCCGCAATGCCTCCGACAGCACGAAGATCATCGTCACGCCGATCGAGCGACGCCGTGTGGGGCCTGCCGCCTCGTAGAAGCCACCCACCCACACGGCCCCCTCGGCGAATGGGGCCACCAGTTCCTCGAGCCATTCGTGACGCGGCACGCATCCGCCATCGATGGCAGCGATCACATCGTGGTCGGCCAGAGAGATGGCGAGGTTGCGACCACGCGATCGGTTGCCCGCAACCCTGATGGGACGCAGGATCGGGTGAAGGGCCGCAAGGCGCTGCAGCTCCTCCCACGTGCCGTCGGTGGAGCCGGCGTCGGTGATCACGATCTGGTCCGGAGCGCGCGAGCCTCCCACCAGGGTCTCGACGAGCCGGGTGATGGTGGTGATCTCGTTGCGCACCGTCGCCACCACCGCCACACCCGTGAGCATCGGCAGCCACTCGGGAATCCGTGCGGGCTCCTCCGGGCGGTAGCGCTCGACGCGAAGGCCGAGAGCGAGGGCCGACTCGTTCGCCATCCACTCGGGGTCCGCAAAGGCGCCGGGCAGCAGGTCCCCGGAGGGCTGGTCGCCCGAGTCGAGGAATGACGCGTCCGGATCCACCAAGGCCCACCGTCGCCACATCACCACCGCTCCTTCGCGATCCCACCCGCGCTCGGGCGCTCGCTCCAGGCGATCGACGAGTCCCAGGACGACTCCGGGTTCGGGCACCCCGGTGCGGGCATCCACGACGTACTTGCCCCGGACCGACGCCACCGCCTCGGCGAGCTCGCCGGCAACCGGAACCACCTGCACATCGAGGGTCGTGATCCCGGAGTCAGCGGGCGCCGATGGGCCGACGAGCAATGAAACCGCCGGGTACCACTCCCGCTTCAACGCTCGCAGCGCACCCCGCTGGTAGAGGTCGCGATGCCGATCCACGATGCGAGCCAGGCCGGCCTCGAAGTCCGCCTCGCTGTGCACCGACATCGAGATGCCGCGCTTGCGATAGCGAAACAGCGGTTCGGGAACGGCGACGCGCCCCCAGCCCGCAGCAGCCAACCGCAACCACAACTCCCAGTCCTCATGGCCACCGACCATGGACTCGTCGTAGCCGCCGACCGCCTGCCAAGCCTCGCGACGCAGCAGGACACAGCCCACCACGGAGTTGCCCAAGCGCTCCCAGTAGGGGTTCGTCGGGCGGGCGATCCACACCGCCTCGATGTCGCCGAACAACTCGGCCCAGCAGTGGGCGAAGGCGGCCCCGGGATGGTCCTCGATCGCCGTGAGCATCGCCTCGAGGTATCGGGGACGAAGCTCGTCGTCGGCGTCCAGGGGCACCACGAATCGGCCCCTCGCCGCCGCCATCCCGGCATTGCGGGCCGCCGGCAGTCCGCGATTGTCCTGGCGGATCACCCGGACGCGGGGCCAGGTGGCGAGCCGATGCAGGATCTCGATGGTGAGGGAGTCGGTCGAGCCGTCATCGACGATCACGACCTCCCATGAACGATGCGTCTGCTCGAAGACGCTGAGCACCGCACCCTCGAGCCAGCGTCCCCCGTCGAAGCACGGGATCACCATCGAGACATCGGGTTCGCCGTCCGCGGAGAACCGCCCGGCTGCGATACCGCGCTCCACCCGATCGTGCCGCACGCTCACATCCGGGACCCCAACCGGCACCGGAGTCTCGAGTTCCTCCAGGCGCTTCACCGCGATCGTTCCCAGACCACCCTGGCTGCGGGGATGGCGCACTGCAGGGAGGCGTCCGAGGTAGGGCGCCACCGGATCTCCCACCTCCGGCGCCGGTCGGGCGGCAAGCGCCGCAACCGAGGCTCGGTCCGTGACGATCGCGCCGAGGGTCGCGGTCAGCGCCTCCACGGACCCGTCGTAGACGATGAAGTCGTCCGGGAACGGGACAAAGGCAGTCAGTTCTGGCACCACCACGGGGTAGCCCGCGCGACGCACCTCGTGGGCAGCCAGACAGAAGGACTCGAATCGGCTCGGCATCGCCACCGCCCACGCCGATCGCAGCGCGTCGAGTGCTTCCTCCCGACCCATGGAACCGGTCATCTCCACCCGCGAACGCAAGGCCGGCGGGATCGAGTCGTGCAGGACTGCCGACATGGCACGCCCCTCGACGGCGGACCACCCATCGGGGCCGATCAGGACGAGGCGAAGCGAGGGGTGCTCGACGAGCAGCGGAAGCATCGCCTTCACCAGGGTGTCGGTGCCCTTCGTCTCGCTGAGACGACCGAAGCCGGCGATCCACGGTGTCTCTGCAGGCACCCACTCGCGACGGACGACGGGGGGCACAATGGGCGGTGCTTCGATCACCCGCGTCGGGTCGATCCCGTACCGCTCCGCCATCCAGTCGGCAATGGCCGTCGACGGCGCCAGGACGATGTCCGCCATCGCGAAGGTGACGCGTTCCAACACATCGAACGCCGGCCAGGGATCGGGGGCGGCGCCGACCGCCGCGGCGATCGCCCCTATGGGACCATGCACTCGAATCGCGAGTGGCACCGTCTCGAGTCCGAGCTCGCGACGATGCGACAACGCCCAGAAGCCGAGTGCTTCGAAGTCCGTGAACTCGACAAGATCGGGGCGTCCCTCTGCCGTGACCTCGCGCAGCACCTCGGCGGTGCGCCGTGAGCGCTCGACGAACCAGCGCAACGATCCGTCGGCGGGTTCGAGGGGCACCGACACCACCCGGTACGGATCGGCGGCGACGGTCGCCACCCCGGGTGCGGCGAGCACGACCACCACGTCGTGGTGTCGGCCCAATGCCGCGGCGACACCCGCGATGAGCGCCCCCGCCCCGCCGGGGACCACGGGATCGAGTTCCTGGGTGACGAACACGAACTTCATGCCGACACCCTCCGCTTGCCGATGCGATCGAGGTGGGCGAGCAACGGTTCGATGCGGAGCGGCCACGCCGCATCGGCCGCGACGCGGCGGGCGAGGGGCGGCAGTGGCTCCCCCAGAGCCCGGGAGATGGCAGCGGTGAAGCGCGCGGGCTCCGCCGCCACGGTCACCCCGGCGAGGCCGACACACGACGGGATCGGCGTGGACACCACCGGCACGCCGCATGCGAGGTACTCGAAGACCTTCAGTGGACTCACCGCCCGAGTCAGATCGTCGACACGAAACCACACCGCACCGACATCGAATGCCTGCACGTATGCCGGCATGGCCTCGCTGGGACGCTCCCCGAGCACGAAGACATTCGCCAAGACCGAGACGTCGGCGATCGCCCCACGCATGTCGGACGCCACCGGACCGACCAGGACGAAGTTCCACGCTGGATTCTTCGACGCCACGGTCGAGAACAGATCGATGTCGAACCACGCGGCGATGGCTCCGTGGAAGCCGACGATGGGTGCACCGGCGGGAAGGTCGCGGGGACGAGGACCCGGTGCGGAGAACCGCTCGACATCGACGCCGTTCTCGACGAGGACGGCATCTGGGCGCGTGGCGGCAATGCCGGCGACGAGGTTGGGCGAGGACGCCGTCACCACGTCGGCGCGCCGCAGCAGCTCGGGATGGTGCACCGCGACCTGAGCGGAAGGAGACAGCCCGCGATCGGTGGCGGCGTAGAGAGCGAGGTCGTCAAGGACGTCGTACCAGAGAACCGCATCCTCGAATCGATCGGCAAGTGAGGCCGAGGGCGCGTAGTGCACGTAGAGCACCACCGAACGGGCGGGCACCCCCCGCAGCGACGGGACGATGGCCACCCCGCGGTCGGTTCGCGGCTCTCGCTCCCGGGGATCCACGAAGTACACCGCATGCCCGGCGGCGGCGAGTGTGGCGAGGAGGTACTGCGGGCGCTGACGCATCGCGTCCCACCGAAGCCAGGTCGGCAACGCCACGATCGGTCGCAGCGTCCCCGCTGGAGCCGGTGGACGCAGCGGCACCCCGAGTGCCATCCGATCGGCGACGCCGGCACCGGGGAGCCGACGCAGCGCTCGCCGCAGGCGCGGGGGAAGGCGGCGAACCAGGCGGGCGGCGGCGCGTCTCATGTGCTCCGGGCGACGTGGCCCGACCGACGCCAGGTCATGCCCCCACCACTGCGGTGAAGCCTGGTCCCTCGGGGCGTTCCAGTTGATCGATGGTGCACTTCGCCGCGTCCTTGTCGGGACGCCAGCGCTCGAAGCGTGTGGCGTGGCGAAAGCGGGCTCCGGTGAGTTGGTCGTACGAGACCTCGACGACCACCCCGGGCGTCACCGCCACCCAGGAGAGATCCTTGTCCCCGGTCCACCGGCTCTCTCCCCCGGGGCGGCGCACCGCCTCGGCCGAGCCGAACGAGTCGTCGGCGCGTATCTGTTCGAACTGCGTGAGCAGCAGGCGACGATCGTGGTCGGGGAAGCCCGAGCAGTGTCCGATGAAGTGCAACTCGCCACCGTCATACAGGCCGAGAAGGATCGAACCGATCCCGTCGCCGTCCTTGTGGACCCGATAGCCGCCGACGACGCAATCGACGGTACGGCGATGTTTTACCTTCACCATTTCACGCTTCTCCTCGACATACGGTCCGTCGAGGTGCTTGGCGACGATGCCGTCACAGCCCGCCGCCTCGAAGTCCACGAACCAGCGCTCGGCGACCCCGCGATCGGTGGTCGATGGCGTGAGCTTCCAGCGCTCACCGAGAACCGGCACGAGCGACTCCAGCGCGGTGCGTCGCTCGGCGAAGCTCCTGGTTCGCAGGTCGACCCCGCGCAACGCCAGGAGGTCGAACGCCACGAGGTGCGCCGGGGTCTCGGCGGCGAGCATGTTCACCCGGGATGCAGCCGGATGCAGGCGATTCTGCAGGGCGTCGAAATCGAGACGATCGCCGGTGACCACCACCACTTCGCCGTCGACCACCGTGCCCTTGGGGAGGGCGTCGAGCGAGGCCGTCAGCTCCGGGAAGTACCGCAACAAGGGCTTGTTGTTGCGGCTGTCGAGACGGATCGGGTCACTCCAGGCGAGAGCGCGAAAACCATCCCATTTCGGCTCATACGCCCAGGCTCCGGTGGGGAGGTCCTCCCGCACCCGGGCCTCCATAGGTGCCAGGGGGGGCTCGAACGGCCAGGAAGGCATGGCGGCAGGGTACCGGGCCGCCATCCCGGCGGGACCTGGCGGCACCGGTGGCGTCACACGAGCCGCGAGCCCACGCGGTCGATCAGACGAGGATGCCCCGGGCCCGAAGACGGTCCTCGACCACCTCCCAGTCGTTGGCAACGAGGTTCAGGGCCTCGTCGATACGGGTTTCGATGCTCGAAAAGGGAGTATCCAGCCACCGCGCCACCACCTCGTCGTACCTGTCACCGAGCACCCGAGATGACGGATCGAGTCCGGCCACCACCGTCAGTCCGGTCGGCGGCGCGGCGACGGTGAACACCTCGAGGTCCGGTCGGAACTCCTTGAGCGCCATCACCGTCCTCCACACATCGCCGGTGTGGAACTGGGTCTCGGGAACACGGCGCTGGGTGACCTCGTCGAGGGGCACCGTGTCGTGCAGCAAGATCAACGACTCAGGGCCGCAGTAGCGCTCCAGGCCGATGAAGTCCCGAACAGCCTGCTCGAACCGATGCAGCCCATCGATGAAGCCGATGCCGAGCGGATCGCCACCGAGCAGGTCGTCGAGTCGCTCCCGGGCGAAGAACTCGTCGCTGGTCTCCGGATAGAGAACCGTCTGCGCTCGCAGCGGGCGCAGTGCCCTCGGCTCCGGATCCACGCCGATGGCGAGGGTCGGTGGACGCACACACGCCAGCGAGTCGCCCTCGAACACCCCGATCTCGACGACGGACGGGGGCCTGGTCGCGGCGTAGAGACGTTCGAGCCACCGCAGGTAGCCATCACCCGGCATCCGCAGCGCGGCCAGCCCGAGGTGTGCCGCGGGGAGATCCGGGCTGAGGCGGAGGGCCTCTCGATACCGCTGCTGCGCGGATGCCGCTTCTCCAAGGAGGCGATGGGCCTCCCCCATCGTCACCAGCTCGTGGGCCCCGGGTGACGGCGAAGGCGGGGTGCCCACCATGGCGAGCAATCGCAGCGGCTCCGGTTCGTCCGGCGCACGTTCCCGGATGAGCCGGGCCACCGCCGCGGCAACCGCGGGTCGGCGGGCACGGAACTCATCCTGTGCGAGCTCGATCACGGCGGCAAACTTGGGGTCCGTAGCCGGCAGCGGCGTGTCCGCCGACCACCGATCTCGATCGAAGGAGGCGCCGAGCGGATGCTGGCTCGGGGGCATCGTCGGCTCCATGGCGGCGCGCACCAGCCGGGAAAGGGCTGCCCGGGGAAGGGTGCCGAGAAAGGTCGGGGCGGCCGGGCGGGGAACAACGGAGAACGGATACCCACGAATGGCCTCGTACTGCGCCCGCCAGCGGAGTTGGTTCGTCATCTGCAGCTCGGGGGGAGCGTTCGTCGACGTACCGCCGTGCACTTGATGAAACGTTGCTTCTCCGAGCAGCACGACGAGTTCCATCCCCGGTAGCTCGCGGGCGCGACGAAATGCATCGAGGTTGACGAAACCACCCCCAGGCTCGCCAAAGCGCTCGTCGAATCCCCCGTGTTCTCGCCACAGCTCGGCTCGCATGAACAGCGCGTTCGATTCCGCCAGTGGCGCGAACCAACCATCGACCGAGGACGCGTCGAGGGTGCCGAGCTCGAACAGCCGGTAGCCGTCACTCGGCCAGCCCACGGACTCGAGCAGGTCGTCTTCCCGCGCCGCGTCGTACCCGGCCTTCGCGGCCAGGCTTTGCAGGTCGAAGCCGAGGTACCACCCGAGGGTCGCCACCATCGCCCGGGGGTACAGCCGGGTCCCGGATAGGCCGAAGTGGAGCAGGCCGGGCGTGGCGATGCGGGCGCCGTCGATCATCACCCCGATGACCTCACCTCGGGCGGCAGCGATTCCGCGGTTTGCCGCCGCCGCCGGTGAGGGTGCCGCATCGTCGATCCGAATGAGTCGGAACTCTCCTGCGAGCCCGTCGATCACGGCCGGCGACAACGGCGGGGACGAGCCGTTGTCCACCACGATCACCTCGTAGTCGTCAAGGTGCCGCTGATACTCCAGCGACAACGAGCGGAGGGTGCGGGGCGCCTCCCGCTCCATGTCGTGGACGACCACGACGACGGAAAGCTGCGGTTGACGGCGACGGAGGCGCACCGGTCGCTACCTGGTTCCGTCCGCGACCCGCCGCAGGTAGCCACGCGGATTGAGCGTCATCATGAACCGCTCACAGCGATCGTCGATGCGGAAGTCGTCGGACATCGCCAGGAACGCCTCGACGGCCTCCATGGGACCCGGGCCAAACGCCGGGTAGGTCGGATGACCGTTGATGTCGGTGTCCTCCACGATCAGATAGTCCGACACCTGCACCAGCGGTGCATACGCCGCCATCTCGGCGAGCACGTGGGGGGCCGAGTGGTCGGAGTCCAAGATGACCATCGCCCGCCTCCCTCCCACCTTCGAGCGGACTCTCTCGACGATGTCGGGGGCGACGCTCGAGCCGGCCACATACGAGATCCTGGGATGCCTGGGGCGCCCCGTGACCGGATGGACGTCGATGGTGACGATCTCGCCGTGCCCGATGAGGTCGAGCACCGAAGCGATGAACAGGGCACTACCGCCAAAGGCGGTACCGGTCTCGACCACCACATCGGGCCTGGTGCGCACCAGCAGCTCTTGATACATCCAGAGATCGAACGGACACTTCAGTACCCGGTGACCCAGCCAACTCAAGTTGATGGTGTCGGCGCCGTCCATCCAGCGCCGGTAGTAGAGGTCGTGGAATCGATCGACGGCGGCCTGCTCGTCCCCGATCAGAGCAGGCTGGGATGCGAGCGGAAAGTAGTCCCCGATGACGGAGTCGAGAATCACGGTTCTTCCCCCTTCCCGCGGGCGAGTCCCGCTTCAGGCTACCCCCAATCGGCACCGCCACCCGCGGGCGCCGCGGCGTTCAGGGAGCGACATCGACATCGTTGGTACGGTGTCGCCATGAGGATCGGTCTCGTGGGATGCGGGCGATGGGGGCGGCACATCCTGCGCGACCTCGTCGCCCTCGGAAGCGATGTCACCGTGGTCGCCCGCAGCCCCGAGACGCGACAGCGAGCCGCCGCCGGCGGGGCCGCGGCGATCGTGGGGACGGTCGATGAACTCTCAGGGGTCGCCGGCATCGTCGTGGCCACTCCGACGAGCACCCATGCGGATGTCGTCGCTGCGGCGCTCGACCTGGACGTGCCAGTGTTCGTCGAGAAGCCGCTCACCGACGATCCGGTATCAGCGCGACTCCTGTGCGCCCGTGCTCCCGAGCGCCTCTTCGTCATGGAGAAGTGGCGCTACCACCCGGGCATCGAGGCGATGGCCGCCATGCGGAGCTCCGGCGAGTTCGGCCGGCTTCGGACGATCCACAGCACCCGATTGTCGTGGGGCCACGATCACGACGACGTCGACGGGATCTGGATCCTCCTCCCGCACGATCTGTCGATCATCAGGGAGATCGCCGGTCGGCTTCCCTCCGCGATCGCCGCCGTCGGTCACGTGAGCTCCCCCCAGGACGCCCATCTGATCGGGCTGCTCGGACCAGACCCGTTCGCCATGGTCGAGGCGTCGTCGATAAGCCTCGTTCGGGAACGTCGTGTGATCGCCGAGTTCGAGGAAGCCGTCGTGATGCTCGCGGACTCGATGGCCGCGGGACTCCAGGTGCGCCGCATCGCGACCGGCGAGGAGTCGTTCGTGCCCCTCCCGGCCGACATGCCCCTCGAGAAGGAGCTCCGTGCCTTCGTCGGGTTCCTTCGGGGCGGGGCGCCACCACGGTCGAGTGCTCCGGAGGCGACGGAGACCGTCGAGCGCATCTCCGAACTGCGAGCGCTGGCGGGGATCCGATGACCCGGGCCACCGTGCTCATTCCCACCCACTCCCATGGTCCGCTCCTCCGGCTGGCTGCGGCAACCGCCCTGGCGCAGACGATCGACGACCTCGAACTCTTCATCGTGCTCGACGGTGCTGATGCCGCCACCCTGGATACCGCCGCCGACCTGGCCGCCGCCGACCCGCGAGTCCGCCGCTTCATCCATGACAAGGGAGAGCGGCACGGGGAGGAACACCGTCATCGGGCGTTGGCAGAGGCCCGGGGTCGGATCGTGTGCTACCTCTCCGACGACGACCTGTGGGCCCCCGACCACGTCGAGTACGTCGAGGGCCTCCTCGAGCAAGCCGACTTCACCCACTCCCAGACGGTGGTGGCGAGGGTCGGTGGCGGCGTCGAGATGCCGTACCTCGGAGACCTGGCAGACCCCTGGTACCGGGCGTGGCTGACCGGGAACCACAACTTCATTCCGCTGTCGGCCGCGGGTCACACGATCACGGCCTATCGGCAGCTGCCGCAGGGGTGGAGCCCGGCACCCGCAGGGGTGTGGACCGACCTGCACATGTGGCGCAAGTTTCTCGCCGCACCCTCGATCCGTTCGATCTCGGGAGCACGGCCCACGGTGCTCCACTTCCCCTCCCACCTTCGGACCGGAGCGACCGTGGCGGATCGGCTCGCCGAGTTGCAGTGGTGGTACGAACGCGTGCTGCAGCCCGGAGGCTGGGATGCGGTTCGTCGTGCCGGGACCGATCACCTCGCCGAGCATGCCGCCGCGCTGCAACGACACGCCCTCGAACTCGAAGCCGCGGCGCACGCCGCTGATGCGGAGTTGGAGGCGATCCGTCGTTCGATCGCCTACCGGGCCGGGCGACGGCTTGCTGGCATCCCGATCATCGGTCGGATCGGCCGATGGGTTGGAGCGGCGCTAGCCGGGCGACGAGTTCGCTGAGGGTTCCGGCGGCGGCATCGCGTGCCGACACCAACGTCGGCACCGACGGCCAATCGATCCCAAGACCGGGGTCGGCCCAATGCACCTCGAGCTCGTCATCGGTGTCCCAGTAGCGCGAGACCGCGTACAGGGTGATGGAGGGCTCGTGGAACAGGAACCCGTGCGCGACACCCGGCGGAATGATCACCGCCTCGAGTTGGGAGCTGGTCGTCGTGAAGGTCATCGAGCCGCCGTTCGTGGGTGACCCCGAACGAAGGTCGTGCAATCCGACCGTCGCGCTCCCCCTCACCATGACGAGCAAGTCGGTGTGCCGCGGGTGCAGGTGCACGCCGCGCATCGCGCCCCGCTCCGACGTCACGACATTCCACTGCACGGGATCGATGTCGAAACCCCACTCGGCTCGGAACACCTCCGTGAAGCTCCCCCGTTCGTCGGGGAGTGTCGTGAGCGGGTGAACCGCGACGCCATCGAGGTGAGTGCCGGGCGGTGGCATGACCCAAACCTAGTTGCGACGCGTTCGGTGCCGTCCGAACGCGACAAACCCGGGGGTGACCCACGATCACCCCCGGGTTCGCCGAGGGTCCTACGCCGTCGGATCCACCACCCGGCCCACAAAGAGCAGGGCGCCGGTGGTCCGATCTTGCAGGAAGAACAGGAACGGGCGATCGATGTCGAGCGCCACGATGTCGGTCGGCATCGAGGTGGTGCCGATGATCACGGCGGTTGCGGCGGCGGCCTCGGTGCCGGCCTCGTCGACCGCGATGAACGCCTCGTGGATCACGCCGCTGATGTACAGCTGATCCTCGGTACTGATCCCGGTGAAGTCTGCGGCACCCGGATCGAACGCCGCAGACATCCCGAGCGCCTGGAGCGCCGCCACCAATGAGAGCTGGTTGCGCATCTCGAACTTGGGCAGTGCCAGGTCGACGACCGCCTCGGTGAGCCCGCCCCGGACCTCGTCGAGGAGGCCGGCGGTCAGCATTCCCTCGACCTCGCCGAAGCGGCCGGCATCGGGAACCACGACCAGCATCGACAGTTCGTCACCGGTGTAGGGAAGATCGATGGCCTGCCAACCCTCCCCTGCGGCGTACAGGGCGTGCAACTGATAGGCGTGCATCGTCGGGGCGGACACCTCCGACCCGTCGAGGCGGAAGAAGGGGGCGTCAGAGGTTGCCTCGGGATCGAAGGGACGCGCCCAGGTGGCATCGAGATACACCGCGTTCACCAGCACGAGTCGGGTGAGGTCGTCGATCGCCCCCGCGGGGATGAGGTCGGTGATCCGGTCGTTCGTCTGGAGCGCGACCCAGGCGTTGATGGCGACGCGGGCTTCCTCGGCGGCCTGACGGAAGTCGACCAGGCGGATCCCGGCGCCGTAATTGCGCGCCAGGAGATCGAGGTACTCCTGCACGAAGGCGAACCCGTCCTGACCCCACAGCGAGTTGACCACCGAGACCTGAACCTGCTGTTCACGACCATCGATCGGCGGGTCGATGCGGTTGCGCGACTCCAGTGTCGCATCGAGGGCATTGAGAGCGGCATGCAGGGCGATCGGGTCGAGGCCTGCGACCTCGAGCGCCCCCGCCATCTCGGTCGCGGTTGCGCCCTCGGCGCCACCGAGCGCCATGGCCAGGGCAAGGTGGATGGAGAGCGGCGACACCACGAGGTTGCCCTCATCGGCGGCGAGAACCCGGTAGAGCTCGGCGGCGAACGCCTGCTCCGCGGCACTGACCGCCGCCAGGTCGGCATCGGGGGCGGACGAAGTCTCCCGGACGAGATCCGAGGCGGCGACGCCATCGGTCCCCGACGCAGCGGGGGTGTCGTCACCGCAAGCAGCGGCGAACAAGACGAGGACGAGCAGAAGGGGCGTGATGCGGCGCATGGTGATGGGACCTCCGTGGATGGGACGCCGGCATGGCCCCCGGAGGTTCCGCTGGGTGGCGTTGCCCGTTACCCGTTACCCGTTACCCGTTACCCGGCCCGGAACCCCTGGCGGCGGGAATTGATACACCTCCACTCAGGTTCTACTGTGTGGAGACACTAAAGACCGATGAGCAGGGCTGACGCCCTGCCAGTCATTCCCGAGGAGCATCCATGTCGCGCGCTGTCGGAATCGACCTGGGCACCACCAACTCCGTGGTCGCCGTATACGAAGGTGGCGAACCCACCGTGATCGCCAATGCCGAGGGACACCGGACCACCCCGTCGGTGGTGGCGTTCTCCAAGAGTGGCGAGGTGCTCGTCGGCGAAGTCGCCAAGCGCCAGGCCATCACCAACCCGGACCGCACCGTGCGTTCGGTGAAGCGGCACATGGGTGAAGCGTGGTCGATCGAGATCGACGGCAAGACCTACACCCCCCAGGAGATCAGCGCCCGCATCCTGATGAAGCTGAAGCGCGACGCCGAGGCCTACCTCGGTGGCCCGGTCACCCAGGCGGTGATCACGGTGCCTGCGTACTTCGGCGACGCCCAGCGTCAGGCGACCAAGGAAGCCGGCCAGATCGCCGGACTCGAGGTGCTTCGGATCATCAATGAGCCGACGGCCGCTTCGCTCGCCTACGGGCTCGACAAGGCGGGGCAGGACCAGACGATCCTCGTCTTCGACCTCGGTGGCGGCACCTTCGACGTCTCGGTGCTCGAGATCGGTGAGGGTGTCTTCGAGGTGAAGGCCACGAGCGGAAACACCCATCTCGGTGGCGATGACTGGGACCAGCGGATCATGGACTGGCTCGCCAAGGACTTCAAGAACGACCATGGCGTCGACCTGAGCAAGGACCCCATGGCGCGCCAGCGCCTCAAGGAGGCCGCAGAGAAGGCCAAGATCGAGCTGTCGCAGGTGGCCTCGACCGAGATCAACCTGCCGTTCGTCACCGCCACGGCCGACGGACCGCTCCATCTGCAGCGCAGCCTCACCCGCTCCGAGTTCCAGAAGATGACCGAGGATCTGGTGGCCGCCACCCGTCCTCCGGTGGAGCAGGCCATCAAGGATGCCGGCATCAAGGTGGCGGACATCGATCACGTCGTCCTCGTCGGTGGCTCCACCCGGATGCCGGCTGTCGTGGACCTGGTGAAGTCGATCACGGGCAAGGAACCCCACAA
>CAYYIA010000008.1:3839-16038 GCA_964471875.1 uncultured Acidimicrobiia bacterium | reverse complement strand
GGCATGAAGGTCACCGTCTTGCCGAACTCCCACGCGGTCGACTTCACCACGTACTTGAAGAGCGTCACCCGATCGGCGGTCTGCAGCAGCCCGCCGTAGCGGATGTCGATCTCGGACTGGCCTGCCGTGCCCACTTCGTGGTGCTGCACCTCCACCGGGATGCCGGCGGCGGTGAGGCGCGCCGCCATCTCGGAACGGAGGTCCTGGAAGTGATCGGTCGGGGGGACCGGGAAGTACCCCTCTTTGAACCCGGGCTTGTACCCGAGGTTGCCGCCCGGCTCCTCCCGACCGCTGTTCCACGCCCCCTCCTCGGAATCCACCTCGAAGAACGCCGTGTTCTGCCGTTGGTCGTAGCGGACCGAGTCGAAGATGTAGAACTCGGCCTCAGGACCCCAGAACGAGGTGTCGGCGATCCCCGTGCTCTTCAGGTACGCCTCGGCCTTCTTGGCGACGTAGCGGGGGTCCTTCTCGTACGGCTGCCCGGTGATGGGGTCGCGCACCCAGCAGTAGAGGATCAGGGTGCGACGATCGCGGAACCCATCCTCGACGGCGGTGTCGGGGTCGGGGAAGAGCAGCATGTCGGATTCCTGGATGGCCTGGAACCCGCGGATCGACGAGCCATCGAAGCCAAAGCCCTCGTCGAACGACGCCAGGGTGAGCTCGGAGGCGGGGACGGTGAAGTGCTGCACCTGACCGGGGAGGTCGCAGAACCGCAAATCGATGAACTCGTATCCACCATCCGCCACCATCTTCATCACGTCTTTGGGTCCGGCCACGGAAACGCCTCCTGCTCACTCGGATTCGATGCACCGTTCTACCTGATCCCGGTTTCTGATCGGTTGCCGGTGTGTGAACGCTGTGTTTCGAAGCGTAGGACGGGTTCTCACACGGGAGCTTCTCTCTTACCATGACCGGTCGGAGGTCACCCATGGGCAAGCAAGAGGAGTACGTGCTGCGCACGGTCGAGGAGCGCGGCATTCGCTTCATCCGGCTGTGGTTCGCCGACGTGCTGGGCTACCTGAAGTCGTTCGCCATCACCCCGGCAGAGTTGGAGAACGCATTCGACGAAGGCATGCAGTTCGACGGCTCGGCCATCGACGGCTTCTCTCGGGTGCAGGAGGCCGACATGCTCGCCCACCCCGATGCCACCACCTTTCAGATCCTGCCGTGGCGCGACGACCATGCCGGTGTCGCCCGGATGTTCTGCGACCTCACCACCCCCGACGGTGAACCGTTCGCCGGCGACCCCCGAGCGGTGCTCAAGCGCAACCTGCGGCGCGCTGCCGAACTCGGGTTCACCTTCTATGTGGGACCCGAGGTGGAGTACTTCTACTTCGCCGACAGCGGGCCAAAGCCGCAGACGCTCGATCGCGGCGGGTATTTCGACCTCACGCCGCTCGACGTCGCCCAGGAGTACCGACGCAAGACGATCATGGCGCTGGAGAACCTCGGCATCCCTGTCGAGGCGTCGCACCACGAGGTGGCACCGAGTCAACACGAACTCGACCTCCGCTACACCGACGCCCTCACCATGGCCGACGCCCTCATGACCACCCGGCTGGCGGTGAAAGAGGTCGCGCTGGAACATGGCATCTACGCCACCTTCATGCCCAAGCCGCTGGAGAACTACGACGGCAGCGGACTGCATCTCCACCTGTCGCTCTTCGAGGGCGATGCCAATGCCTTTCACGAAGCCGGCGCCGAGTACGGACTGTCGAAGACCGCTCAGGGCTTCATCGCCGGCCTGCTGCGCCACGGTCGTGAGATCACGGCCGTCACCAACCAGTGGGTCAACTCGTACAAGCGGCTGGTCACCGGGTTCGACGCCCCGGTGTGGATCACCTGGGCGCGTAACAACCAGTCGGCGCTGGTGCGGGTCCCGACTCCGAAGAAGGGCAAGCCCACCAGCACCCGGGTGGAGTACCGCTCGCCCGACCCGGCGTGCAACCCCTACCTCGCCTTCTCGGTGATCCTGGCCGCCGGCATCGCCGGTATCGAGGGTGGCTACCCCCTGCCGCCGGAAATCGCCTCCAACGTGTCCGGGCTCTCGGCAGCGGAACTGGCCGCTGCCGGTGTCGAGCGCATCCCCGGCAACCTCGCCTCGGCGCTCGATGCCATGGAAGCGTCCGAGTTGGTGGCCGGAGCGCTCGGCGAGCACCTCTTCGGCTGGTTCCTACGCAACAAGCGGGCCGAATGGGACCGCTACCAGCGCCATGTGAGTCGCTACGAACTCGAGGAGTATCTGCCGATACTGTGAGGCGGAAGGTGTCAGGTATCAGGTATCAGGTATCAGACGCCCGAACCCGATTCTGAGACCTGACACCTGGCACCTGAGACCTCTCTATGCACATCGCCATCCATCCCGAATCGCCTTCGCCGGCACTGGTTGCCGCGCTTGCCGCTGCGGGGGGCGCGATCGTGCCGGTGGCCGATGCTGCGGCGGTGGCGGATCTCGAACCGGACGGGGGATGGGGCCTGCTCGTCGTGGAACTGGGCGAGGATCCCACCGCGGGGCTCGTCCTGGCTCGGCGGGTACGAGATGCCTCGGCGGTGCCGGTGCTCGTGGTGGCGGCTCGGCGCCAACTCCCCTCCCTGGCCTCCGGTGATTTCGACGACTTCGTGCTGGCGCCGCTCGATCCCGAGGAGGTCGCCGTCCGGGTGGCACGCATCGCCGTCGGCGCCGACGGTGGGGCGACCGCAGACGAGATGGTGACCTTCAAGGACCTGACCCTCAACCTGGCCACCTATCAAGCGACCGTCGGGATCACACCGATCGACCTCACCTACATGGAGTACGAGTTGCTCCGCTTCTTCGTCACCAACGCCGGCAGGGTCTGGTCACGCGAGCAGTTGCTCAATCGGGTCTGGGGATACGACTACTTCGGAGGGGCCCGAACGGTGGATGTGCACGTGCGTCGCCTTCGCTCCAAGCTCGGCGAAGAACGCGCCTCGTGGATCGCCACCGTGAGAAGCGTCGGCTACCGGTTCGGGTAGGCAGGCACCTCAAGGCCCGACACCTCACCGCCGCGGTACGCTCATCGGGTGTCCACCGCGGTGCGACGCCTTCTTGTGCTGTTTGTGATCTGGGGAGTCACCGCTTGCGCGCACAGCCCCCAGACTCCTCGGTACCACCCTGAGGCGCCCGAGATCGCCGAGCCTCGGGTCACCATCGAGGGTGACGGATTCCGGTTCCAGGTCGGCGTGGACGGCGACTGTGTCGTGTTCCGGGCGGAGTCATCGGGACTCTCGCCACGCGGTGGCGTGATCTGCCCCTATACCTCACCGAGATTCGATACCACCCGACCCTACCCCGAGCAGGTTCGTGTCAACACTTTCACCTCGACGGCCGACCTCATGGTCGTGACGTATGACGGCTGCGTCCACGCGCCACCGGCCGCGGCGCTCCGCCGGGTTTCCGACAGCAACACCACGACGACGATCTGCGAAGCACGCATACCAGCCGTCGTGTTTGGCAGGCTTACCGGCGACGTTGCGTACGGCTGCCTGGTGTCGAAGGCGTCGGGTGCCCGATTCGTTGGTCCGGTGGAGGACGGCATCTTCCTGGAGATCGACCCCGACACAGGCACAGAGGGGAATGTCTTTGCGATCGCGTTCTCCTCGACCGGGGTCATGATCGGAGACCCGCCCGTCGATGCCCCCTTCGCCGACGGCTTGAGGGACTGCCAGGCGACCGGTCCCTGGAAGGAGTGATCAGCCAGAAGGCGAGTCGCTCGGGCAGTCCAGGGTGACGAGGTGGGAGCCGCGCCCGCGGTGGTAGACCAGGCTCCCCTCGGCGACTTGCACCCGGGTGGTGATGAGCGCGGTCCGGACCGTCACGAAGCGCGGCGATTCCCGGTCGATCTCGAACCCGCTCGAGGCCCCGAATGGGGCTGGGTGGCGCTCGATGGTCTCCGCGGCACATCGAACCCAGCCCGGGGCACCCGCGACCCCGTGGTCCTCGGCAAAGTCGGGAGTCACGAGTTGCAGGACGAGCCGAGCGAGAAGGTACCCGGCGACCAGGATGAGGCCAACCGCCACGAGGCCCGGACCCAGCCACGACTCCCGCCACCACGAGTCCTCGCGTTGGTCTGCATCCATGTCGCTGCCACCGTATCTCGGCCGATTCCATGGGCGGGAGATAGGCTCCGCCTTCACCGACCCAGGGGATCCGATGGCCGATCCGATCATCACCGCCACACGCGACCTTGCCGGAGATGCCTTCGAGGTCCTCCGGCGATCCGTCGACGGACTCGATGCCGATGCGCTCAATCGCCGTCCGGCCGGGCCCGACACCAACTCGATCGCGGTGCTGGTCACCCATTCCCTCGGTGCCACCCGTCTGCTCATGAATCTCGCCGTCGGTGCCCCGCTGCCAGCCCGAGATCGAGATGCCGAGTTCGCCGCCTCCGTCGCCGGCCCGGAGGCACTGCTCGATGCGATCGACACCATCGGCGCCGATTGCCTGGCGATCCTCGACGGAGCCGGGTCGGTCGACTGGTCCGCTCCACGCCGCCGTACGCGGTCCGATGGATCGGTGTGGGAGATGACGGCGGCCTACGCCATGCTCCACGCCCTCGACCATCTCCGCGGCCATGCCGATGAGGCTGCCCTCACCCGGCACGTGATCACCCGGACCTAGTCGGTCGAGTGCCCCTCGAGATGCCTGCGCAGGCCTTCGAGCGCCCGGTGCTGCAATGAGGTGACCGCAGTCAGCGGCTTGCCCAGCCGGCGGGCCACCTCCGGGAGGGTCATCTCGCCGTAGATCCGCAATGCCAGCACGTCTGCCTGCTCCGGCGTCAGCAGGCGGAGCAGGCGACGAGCAGTGTCGGCGCCGACCAGACCAAGGGCTGCTGCTTCGACATCCACCGGGTCGCGACGATCCAATTGATCGGCAGGGGTCGGATCCTCGGGCCGCCTCACCGATGAACGAACGGCGTCGACCATTCGCCGGTGAGCGATCGTCAGCGTCCAGGCGAGAAAGTCCCGACGATCCCCGCTGAAACGCTTGAGCGATCTCACCACGTCGGCGAACACCTCGCCTGCGATGTCCTCGGGATCGCGGACTCCGCGCACGACGAGGAAGCCGACCACGCGGCCGGCGATGATGCGAAACAGATCACGCCAGGCTTCCTCGTCTCCACGCTTGGCTCCGGCGAGTGCCTTGGGGAAATCGACCTCGAGATCGCTGGCCATCGTTCTCATGATGCCCGTCACCTCCGGTGACACGATCCGGGCACCCGATCGATCGGGTGCCCGGATCGGTAGCTGGTCGTAGCCGGACCTAGTGCGAGCCACCCTGCGTGCCGGGACCTGAGCCCTGCGGACCAGCGCCGTTGCCTTGCCCACCACTGGAGCCGACAGGCGTATCCCCACTCGACCCGGGGGAGTCGTCGCCTGACCCGCCGGGCGTGGTGTCGGGCGGTCCAGCGGGAACCCCATCAGGCGGGCCGACCGGAACGTTCTCGGGAGGACCGACCGGGTCGCCGCCGATCGACCGTGCCAGACCGGCGACCGTGGGTCCGTCGATGTCGCCGGCGTTCTGCGCCATGTACTGGAGCAGTTCCGCCACCTGCAGGCGCGTCTGGGTCTGCTCGCCGATCTGGCTCTGCTCACGCACCATGATCCGCTCCGCGGCCTGGATCAAGGCGGTGTGCGCCGCCGAGTCGCCCGTGGCACCCGCGGCATGTTCGAGTCCGAGTGCGGGATCACCGTGCTCGGCGAGGGCAACAGCCTCCTCGAGGCGCTCGTGTGCTCCGCCGTTGCCGATCCCGATCGCCTCGAAGGCACGATCGACGCCGTAGAGCACAGCGCCGGGAGCCGCACCATCGGCCGCGTAGGCCAGGCCGCCGAGGGCGGCCACCGAGGCCACTCCGGCGGCTGCAGCCGTGGCGAGACGAGTGCGCCACCGCGTCAGCGTGCCGCGGGTTGCCGATGGGACCGCCGATGCGGTCAGGGTGCGGAAGTCGGCGGCGTCTGCCTCGTCTCGCAATGTCTGGATGAACTCGGTGACGGTGTCGGGTGACATGTGACCGTCTCCTTTCTCGCGTTCACCAAGTGATCGTCCGAGCGAGGTGATCCCATACGGCCGCCGTCGGGGTTAGGAACCGGTCGAGGCCACCCGGGCATCACCAGGCAGCGCCTCGGCGAACACTTCGAGCACCCGGTGAGCTCCCACGTGCTCCAGCCAGGTGCGCGCGGAGGCCGCAGCGGCAGCGGCCTCGGGATGGTCGAGGCCCACACGACGGGCGAATACCGCCCGGGCGATGGCGGTCTCCATAGCCATACCGACTCTGGATAGGGTCTCGATGGCCGTGCGGAACCCCGTGGCGGCCGTGTCCCGATCCCCGCCGAGCGCGAGCAACGAAGCCCGGAGCAGAGTCGCCACGGCGTCGACATACCGACCGGGATTCCCCGCGGCCATGTCACCGGCGGCCCGAGACATGACGGCTTCGTCACCCGTCCACATCGCGGCCAGGTAGGCGTGGATCGGTACGGCCGGGGCTTCGGCGTAGGTGATCTGCCGGTGGGTCGCGGCGACGCAATCGCCCTCGAGGAGATCGATCTCGGCATGGGCGATCTCGCGCTGGGTGAGCAGATCGGCGTCCGTGATCAGCCGGTCCAGTGCGCTCCGGGTTCGGGTGAAGTCCTCGGGAGTCGGTCGCTGATAGAGCTTGAGCAGCCCCTTGCTGTACTCGGCCTGAAGCCGAATCGCCTCCGGGAGGTCCGGGTCGTCGAATTCGGCAAGCGTGGCAGCCGAATCCGCAAAGCGTCCGTCGAGCATGTCTGCCAACGCACTCGCGTCGAGCGACATCTGCGCCCACAACTGGTCGCCGATGCGGCGAGCGCGCTCGAGGACCTCGCGCATCATCTCGTTGGAGCGCTGCAGGTCGTCGAACTGATAGACGACGCCCAGGTTCCACAGAGCCCGGATCGCCTGGCGCTGCAACCCGAGCTCGTCGGCGACTTCGACCACGCCGCGCATGAGTGCTCGCGACTCGAGTGCCCTTCCGACCCCACCGAGGGCGTTGCCCCGGTTGATGATGCCGTTGATGAGGGTCGCCGGGTTGAGTGCACCGCGGTCGCGGGAGAGGGCTCGCTCGGCGATCTGCAGGCTGCGATGCGGGTCGCCGAACATGTAGGCCCTGGCGAGCTCGAGCTCCATCTCCAACGTCACCGCATCGGCATCGGTGCAGTCGGGGTCGTAGAGCGGATCGAGAAGCGCCTGAGCGTCACTGGTGTGATACGAACTCGTGTAGGCGCGCGCCGCCAGCGTCGCCGCCCGTTTTCGGCCGGTCTGGTCGTCCACCAGGCGGTAGCGACTCTCGGCATCGAGGGCATATCGGATGGCCGCCTCGTTGTCGCCCGCAATGAAGCTCGCCTCGGAGAGCTTCTCCAGGATGTCGTAGGCCAGAGCCTGGGCCTCATCGGTCGAGATCTCCAGTGCCTTGCCCAGCAGCGAGATCACCTGGCGATGAGCATGGAGTTCGGCGGCCCGCTTGGCGGCGTTGACGAGTGCCTGTCGAGCCTTCCCCACCAAAGCGGTATCCCCCGCGCTGGCGTCGTGGGCCGCCATGTAATGGGTGGCCAGCGCCGCGGCCAACTCGAGATCTCCCAGTTCCTCGTAGTAGCCGGCGGCGCGGAGATGCCGCTCGGCACGGTCCTCGCGGGAAAGCCGCCCGTAGGCCACCTCGCGGATCAGCCCCTGCACGAAGCGGTACTGGCCCCGTTCGGGCGATCGGGAGTCCTCGTCCAGCTCCAGCAACTCGTCGCGCACCAGGGCGAGGAGGCGGGCTCGGATGGCTTCGATCGGCTCCCCGCGCATCCCGGCGAGTGCCATCGGGGTGAAGCTCAACCCGAGCACCGATGCGTCCTGGAGCAGGAGGCGATCCTCAGGACCGAGCCGATCGAGACGCGACCCGATGACTGCCTGCACCGTCTCGGGGACCGAGAGATCCGCGAGATCACCGACCAGCTCGAACCGCCCCTCGGCAGTGCGTACGACGTCGCCAGTGGACATGAGCATGCGAATGAACTCCACCGCGTACAGCGGGACGCCGCCCGCCCGGGCGATCACCGTCTCGACGGCGTGATCCGGGAGTCCGGGCACCGTGCCCTCGACGAGGGCCCGCATCGACTCCTCGGACAGCGGCGCAAGCTGCATCGACATCGAGTTGCGCCGACCGGAGCCCCATCCCGGGTATCGGTCCAGAAGATCCGGCCGGGCGAGGGTCACCACCAGGATCGGACTGCGGGAGGACCGCTCGACCAACTCGGTGATGAAGTCGATCAGACCGTCGTCAGCCCAGTGCAGATCCTCGAACACCAGCACTGCGGTACCGAGACCGGAGATGCGCTGAAAGAAGGTCCGTATCGCTGAGAACATCTCGCCGCGTTCGCCCGTTGGCATCTCCTCCAGCCCGAGAAGGCCGGCGAGCCGTGGCTCGATCCACCGCTGATCCTCCTCCGTGGGTGCGTACTGGGCGACCGCCGTCCGGAGCTTCATCCGGCTCTTGGCAGGATCGTCCATCTCGGAGATGCCGGCACGCTGACGCACCATCTCGGCGAGCGCCCAGAAGGTCAAGCCCTCGCCGTAGTCGGGCGACCGCCCGTGGTGCCAATAGATGTCGTCCGTGATGCCGTCGATGTACTTCTCGAGTTCCCAGGTGATGCGGGTCTTGCCGATGCCGGGCTCACCGACGATCGAGACCAGCCGCGCACCCTGCTCCCGGGTGGTGGCGTGCACTTGATCCTTGAGGATCCGGAACTCGTCGTCTCGGCCGACGAACGGCGGCTCGATCCCCTCGGAGGCGCCGCGGCCGCCGCGCTGGGCGATCACCCGACACGCCCGGAAGGCTGCGATGGGCTCCGCCTTCCCCTTCATGTCGAGCATCCCCGCCGACTCGTAGAGAATGGCTCCAGACGTGACCCGCTGGGTGGCCTCACCCACATATACGGTTCCCGGTGCCGCAGACGACTGCAGACGCGATGCGGAGTTGACCAGGTCGCCGACGATCATTCCGGTCGACTCGTTGCCGCCCGGTCCCACCGCGGTCTCCCCAGTGAGCACCCCGGCGCGAAGTCGTAGGTCGGGGACGCCGATCTCGCCTCCGAGGGTCTGCACCATGTCGACCAGCTCCAAGCCGGCGCGCACGGCGCGTTCGGCGTCGTTCTCGCGTGCTTCGACCGTTCCCCAGACCGCCATGACGGCGTCGCCGATGAACTTCTCGATCGTCCCCCCGAAGCGCTCCACGATTTCGCGCGAACGGTCGAAGTAGCGGGTGAGGAACGAGCGCACCTCCTCCGGATCTCGGTGCTCGCTGAAGGTGGTGAAGCCGACGAGATCGGTGAACAAGACCGAGACCAAGCGACGCTCGGCGCGGGTCGGAGTGCGTGATGCCGCAGGAACCAACGCCGAGGCCGCCGTGGCTGTCGATGTCAGCGGCGCGCCGCATTCATTGCAGAACCGGCTTCCCGGGAGGTTCTGGTGTCCGCACGACGCGCAGGTCGGACTCATCGCTGAGCCGCACTGATTGCAGAAGCGGCTACCCGACTGGTTCTCGGTGCCGCAGGAAGCACATGCCACGGTGGAAGACATGAGGTCGGCAAGGGTACCCATCCGCCCACCGGATCGCCGCGGAAGACGCGGGCGCGCCGCCCCCGCGAACTGCCGACACCGGCGAGACTGCACGGATGCTCCCACTCCTCCGGGCCTGTCACGTCCAGCCCACCGTCGCGGTGACGGCCATCGCCACCGCCCTGGCGCTCTCGGTGGGGCACGGAGTGGGGTCGGTATGGGTGGCCTTCGCAGTGCTGGCCGGCCAGCTGTCCGTCGGCTGGAGCAACGACTATCTCGACCGCGATGGCGATCGATTGGCCGGTCGAACCGACAAGCCGATCGTCGCCGGTGAGGTCGCAGCCCGCACCGTCGGGGTCGGCGCGATCATCGCTGCCACGGTCTGCGTACCGCTATCGATGATGTCCGGTTGGCGAGCGGGATCGGTCCACATCGCAGCGGTCGCCGGTGCCTGGACCTACAACCTCTGGCTGAAGAACACGCTCGCCAGCGTGGTGCCCTTCGCTCTTGCCTTCGGTGTGCTTCCCGCCTTTGTGACCCTCGGCCTACCCGGACATCCGTGGCCGCCGGGGTGGGCGATGGTGGCGGCGGGGTTGATGGGTGCCGGCGCGCACTTCGTGAACACGCTCCCCGACTTCGCTGGCGACGCCGCGTCGGGGATCCGGGGCCTGCCGCATCGTGTCGGTTCCCGGGGCTCCCTTGCGCTCGGGTTCGTGCTCATGGCTGCGGCGACAGCGACCCTGGCAGTGGCGCCGTCCGAAGCTGCAGGCGTGGCCGGCTCGGTGCTGGTGGTGGCGGCGTGCACCGCGATCCTGAGCGTCGTGATCACGGGACTCACCAACCGGCTGAGGGCCGCCTGGTCTCTGACCCTGGGCGTAGCGGTCCTGAACGTGGCGGTGTTCGTCACCCGCGGCGGGTCGCTCGCCCTCTGATGCCGCGGCGGACCATACCGCTCAGGCAGACACCCGCGACGGGTTGCTCTTCTCGATACGGGTTCGCCAACGCCGGAAGGGACCTTCGACGAGATACCACGAGGCAGTAGCCGCGGCCAGAGCGAGGGGCAAGGCGACCCATACCGGGATGTCGCTGCGAACGAACACGTAGTGCCACAGGTAGAGCCCATACGAGATCTGCCCCACCCACACCAACGCCTTCACCTCCAGCCACCGGGGTCCGGCGACGGCCCACTGGATGGCCACCATGCCGAGTGCCGTGGCCACGAAACCACCCCAGGCGAACGCGGATCCCTCTTCACCGAACGCTGGGAGAAACACCAGCACCAACAGGGCAGGAACCGACCACCCGGCCCACCGCCACGGACGCGGCCGGACCACTCCGAGGTAGCAGCCCGCGAGCAGCGCCGCAGCGTTGGTGTCCGAGGCGTTGTACACCCAACTCGGGGTCATGATGCCGATGGCGACCACCCTCCACGCCACCGCGACCACCGCGAGCACCCCGACGACCCGGAGTCGGTGTCTCGCCGGCGTGACACCAACCACCAACGGCCAGAGCAGATAGAAGTGCTCCTCGACCGCCAGCGACCAGGTGTGGGTGAGGAGTCCCAGGTCGACACCAGCGATGCGTGCGTAGTTGGCGTAGTAGCCAAGGGTTGGAGCAACCTCCGACCAGCCAGTCCCGAAGGCGATCAGGGCGAGGCACACGACGAACAACGCCGGCAGCAGCCGGAACCCACGTCGCAGATAGAAGCGGGGGATGTCGACCCGACCGGTTCGATCCATCTCGGCACACAACAGACGGGTGATCAAATAGCCCGACAGGACGAAGAACAGGATGACCCCCCACGACCCGGCCGGCACCACGTCCTTGTCGACGTGATACCCGATCACCAAGACCACCGCCAGGGCGCGCAGTCCATCGAGTGCCGGTATCCGCTCCACGCCCGGGTCTCCTCCTGGCCGCTGCCACCGCTGTTTATCGAGGGTGCCTACGTACACTCCCGCTGGGGGTTCCTCGTAGGCACAGCAACACATCACCGAACCGGGATGCGAGCCCTCGCCTTGGTGCTGCTTGCGCTGTCCGCCTGCACCGCGAGTGTGACCGACCCGTCGAGCACCACGAGGACGGTCCCTTTCACGCGCGGGAGAGCACTGGATACTACGGCGTCGGCCACGGCGCCGACCATCACCGCAGTCCCGGTTGGGACCTCGACCACCGCGACGACCACCACCACCCTGCCCCCCCTCGAGCCGGCGACATTCGAGTCGTTGAACGGGATCAACACCGTCCCGGACTTCAGCCGCAGCTACGTGGCGCACGGTTTGGCCCGCTGGCAGACCTCGGTTCCGGGGGTAGAAGACATCCGCATCGTCTCCACGGTGGATGGTGCTGAACAGTCGGCGTTATGGGTGGCGCCAAGGGGAGACAGGGACCGACCGCTGTTGGTGGTGCTCCACTCCTGGGGTTCCTGGTACGACCAGCACGCCAGCATCCCTTTTGCGATGTGGGCTCAGGAGAACGGTTGGGCGCTCATCGCCCCCAACTTCCGCGGCAAGAACGACCACGCCGAAGCCATGGGGTCCGACCTCGCGGTACAGGACGTGATCGATGCCATCGACTACGCCACTTCACAGGATGGGGTCGATGCCGAACGGGTCTACGCCGTCG
>CAYYIA010000008.1:0-3739 GCA_964471875.1 uncultured Acidimicrobiia bacterium | reverse complement strand
ATCGACTACGCCACTTCACAGGATGGGGTCGATGCCGAACGGGTCTACGCCGTCGGCTTGTCGGGTGGCGGCATGATGGCGCTCCTCCTCGCAGGACGACACCCCGACCGGGTCGACGCGGTGGCTGCTTGGGGTGGCGTCTACGACCTCGTGGCGTTCTACCAGCACTCGCGTTCGGTGGGAAGCCACTACGCCCCTCAGATCTGGGCGGTGTGTGGGGGCAGTCCGACGTCGAGCGAGACGGCGCGTCAGGAGTGCCTCGAGCGCAGCCCGATCACCTACCTGGACGCAGCCCGGGAGGCGGAGGTCCCGGTGTACATCGGTCAGGGCATTGGCGACTCGCTGCTCCGGCCAAGTCAGGGGGCGAACACCTTCAACCAGCTTGCCGACCCCGCCGACCGCTTCACCGCGGAGGAGGTGGAGGAGTTCGGGCGGCGGCGCATCCCCGCCCACCTGTCGGAGCCGATCACCATCGAGACGTTCTTCGGTGAAGGGGACCCGACTCCGGTCTTCGCCCGCCAGTCAGCAGCAGTGTGGTTCGTGCTCTTCCAGGCGAATCATGAGATGGTGTACGCACCGGCACTTCGCTGGTTTGCCACCGATCCCCCCTGAGCGACGCCGGCTCAGGGGTTGACGGCGAGGTGGATGTGATCCTGATGGACCGGATCGGTGAACGATCTGCGCGACTCCGACCCGTCCAGGTCCCACGGACCTCCCACTTGCCGAACCTCGGGGTGGTCGAGGAGCCACTCGACCAGGGTGCGGGTGACCGAGTCGGGAAGGCGATCGTCGATGACCCGGACACCGCCGATGCGGTCGATGTCCACCGCCAGCCCGGCGGTGTGATCGCTCTGACGATCGGTCTCGAACACGTTATGCGGGTGACCGGTGGCGAGCACGGTGATCGAGTAGGTGGTCTGGTCTGCGAGTTCGGCCATGACCCCGAGCAGGACGGGCGAGACGAGACCCGAAATGATGTCGATACGAGCCGAGTCGGGCATCTGGATCCGAGGGTCTCGGGCAACCTCGTGAGCAAGGGCCAGGTCTTCGAGGCGGTCGAAGGTTCCGCCCGCCGAGTTGAGGGCATCGAATTCCCATCCTGACTCACCGCGGATGAGGCGAATGTCCAGGGTCCTCACGACCGAGAACGCGACCTCGCCGCCGGATCCCACTGTCTGACGGGTCACGACCATCACCGACGCCCGGTCGTTCTTCAGCCCGCCCAATTGGGGATAGATCACCTCGCCCCGCGACCATGAGTCGGGGAAGATCAGTGGTTGACTGGCCACGGTGAGCAGGTCGATGCCGGACCGGCTGCCGAGAGCCTCGAGCCTCACCGCATGGTCGTCGGCCACGCCATACGTGGTCAACGCATAGGCGATGTCGGCGGCAAGTTGCTTCGCCTCCGGTTCGGCCTCGGTGAGCGGAACGACATAGCGAACGTCGTAGGTGGTGGTCGGCGGAGCGGCCGGCGGGGCCATCGACGTCGTCGTCATCGCCACCGTCGTCGTGGTGGTCGTCGCAGCCGTCGTGGACGGGGTCGTGGTCGTCGACACGACCACGGGCAGTTCCACCTGGTCATCGACTGCAGGCTCGGCCGCTTCGGCCTGGGAGGCGCCACCCGACTTGGCCTGGAGTGCGATGTAGCCACCAAAGAGCAAGGCCGCGACCGCCAGCACGGTCGTTGCCACCCTTGTTGCACGAGGGAGCAGGCCCGGATGACGCGTCGGCTCGTCCCAGAGATCGGCGGCCGGACACATGGCCCAGACATTAGGAGCCACCGTCGGTTAGCGACCAGGCATTCCCAACAGCCTTGCTGTTAGGAATGGCACCGGATCTCGGGGCACGCCGGCCCTCGAGCGTCGCATGGCCACCGGAATCCCGACGGTTGCATCGCCCTTCGGCCTCGCAGGGTGCGCCGCCGACGACTCACCCAACTCACGTCACGGGGCGAACACGACCACCACCAACGAGCCTGACGACTCCCGACGCGGCCGATCTCCCCTTGGTGATTCCCGTCGCCGACCCCTTCTAACCTGACCCCGTGACCGCACCCGATTCCCCGCCCAACGCACGCGCCGTCCTCGCCGGCGGCTTACGCATCGTGGCGCGCTTCATCAAGGCACGGCCGTGGGCGTTCGCCTCGGCCGTCACCGGGGCGGCGATGTTTGCGGCGTCGATCATCGCCTCGTCGTTCGTGATCGGCTGGATCACCGACACCGCGATCATCCCCATCCTCGACGAAGGCGCCCCGGCGCGGAGCAAGGTGCTTCCCGTGGCCGCGGCCGTTCTCGGGGTCGCTCTGTGGCGAGCTGCCGCCATCGTGATGCGCCGCACCTCGGCGGGCTGGTTGCAGCTGCGCAACCAGCAGGACCTCCGCCGCAGACTCGTCGAGCATCAGATGGAGCTCGAGCTCTCCTGGTTCAGCCGCCAGTCGATCGGCAACCTGTTGTCGGTGGCGGACAACGACACCGAGCGCAGCACCGGGGTGCTGGCTCCGCTGCCCTACGCCACCGGGGTGTCGCTCCTCGTCGTCGGCACCGTGGTACTGCTGGCCCTCACCGACATCTGGCTCGGGGTGGTCGCCCTGGTGGGCATGGTCGTGATCGTCTCGATCGAGGTGCGATCTGCGGTCCGGCTCTATCCGGCGTGGGAGGGCATCCAGACGCAGCTCGGCGTGGTGACCGGTGTCGCCCACGAAAGCTTCGACGGTGCGCTCACCATCAAGTCGCTGGGCCGCGAGGACATGGAGACCGACCGGCTCCGTGCCGCATCCGAGGAGCTGCGCAACCGCAACATCGATGTCGGCGTCCGGTGGGAGACCTATCGCACCCTCATCGTCGTGCTCATCCCCGCGGTGAGCATGATCCTGCTCGCCGTCGGGGCAATGCGGGTCGAGGCGGGTGCCATCACCCCGGGCGACATCGTCACCGCGCTGTACCTGCTGTCGCTGCTCACCTTCCCCATCCAGTTGATCGCCTTCGTGCTCTTCGACATGGCGGCATCGATTCCGGGATGGAAGCGGGTCGAGGCGGTGCTCGAGGCGGATCAACGTGTCGTCTACGGAGGGCTCCAGGCGATGCAGGACGCCGGAGCGGCGCCCGTGGACTCTGAGGCGGTGGACTTCACCTATGACACCGGCACGGTGGTCCTCTCCGATGTCGTCGTCGACATCCCCGCGGGCAAGACGGTGGCCGTGGTCGGACCAACGGGTTCCGGCAAGACCACGCTCACCCTGCTCCTCGCCCGCCTTTGGGACCCCGGTACCGGCCGCATCCACCTCGATGGACGTGACCTGCGCGACTTCGCCCGGTACCAGTTGCCCCGGGAGATCGCCTATGTGTCGCAGGCATCCTTCCTCTTCGATGACACAGTCACCGGGAACATCACGATGGGGTTGGACGTGCCCACGGAGAGGGTCATCGCCGCGGCGCAACTCGCCGGCGCCCATGACTTCATCGAAGAGTTGCCCAATGGGTACGGCACCCGCATCGGCGAGCGCGGTGCCTCGCTCTCCGGTGGACAGCGCCAGCGCGTCGCCCTCGCCCGCGCCCTGGTGCGCCGCCCCCGGGTGTTGATCATGGACGATGCCACCTCGGCGGTGGACCCGTCGGTCGAGGCGGAGATCCTGCGCGGGCTGCGCGCCGCCGAACTCCCCTCCACGATCGTCATCGTGGCCTATCGCCCCTCGTCGATCCGCCTTGCCGACGAGATCGTGTTCGTCGATCAGGGCCGGGTC